>DATARG010000107.1:0-10636 GCA_036264275.1 Candidatus Udaeobacter sp.
GCGAAGATGCAGGAACGCAAGAACAAGGTTGTAAAGACATTCAACAGCGGTGTGCGCTCGCTCATGAAGACGAACAAGGTGACGGTGATCGAAGGCCTTGGCACGATCAGCGCGCCGGGAAAGGTTTCGATTAAATCGTCCAGCGGCGAGACCCACGAGGTGGAGACGAAAAATATTGTCATTGCCACCGGCAGCGCGCCGGTGGAGTTGCCGTTCGCGAAATTTGACGGCAAAACAATCGTCAGCAGCACCGAGGCGCTGGAGTTCACCGAGCCTCCAAAAAAACTGATCGTGATTGGCGCCGGCGCGATCGGCCTTGAGTTGGGTTCGGTCTGGAACCGGCTCGGTTCGGAAGTGACGATGCTGGAATTTCTTCCGCGCATTGCACTCGGGTTCGACCTCGAACTGGCGAATCTGCTTCAGCGTTTGCTCACCGCTCAGGGCATGACTTTCCATCTCGAGACGAAGGTTAGCGCCGTAAAAGTGGACAATGGCCGAGGGACTGTCACCGCAACAAAAGATCGGCAGGAACTAAAATTCGACGCCGACAAAGTGCTTGTTTCGGTGGGCCGCCGGCCGTTCTCGGATGGTTTGGGCGGGGAAAAAGTGGGTGTCGCGTTGGATGAAAAGAAACGCATCAAAGTGGACAAGCATTACCGCACGAATGTCGAAGGTATCTATGCCATCGGTGACGTTATCACCGGACCCATGCTGGCGCACAAAGCCGAAGACGAAGGAATCGCTTGCGTGGAAATTATCGCGGGCAAAGCCGGGCACGTGAACTACGAAGCCATTGCCGGTATCATTTACACCAATCCCGAGCTGGCGGGCGTTGGTCTTACGGAAGATCAAGCCAAGGAGCAGGGGATCGACGTGCGGATTGGCAGATTTCCATTTTGCGCTAACAGCCGCGCACTTTGCATTGATGACGTTGAAGGAATGGTGAAGATCGTCGCCGACGCCAAAACTGATCGGGTTCTCGGCGCGCACATTTTGCATCATGCCGCTTCAGAGTTAATCGCTGAAGCCGTTTCAGTGATCGAATTCGGCGGCAGCTCCGAAGACATCGGGCGCACCACGCACTCTCATCCCACATTAAGTGAGGCTGTGAGAGAAGCTGCACTCAATGTCGAAAAACGGGCATTGCACATCATTAATCGGTAAATCCGCATCGCGTTGGATTGCTGACGTAAGACAGATTGAAAAATTGTAGGGCAAGCGCTCCGCTTACCGGCTTAATGGCAGGCGATGCGCCTGCCCTACAACTTATTTCGCATTCTGCGCCTCTCTTCGGCGAACCACGAACAACGTCAGCAACGCCGACGCGGCGCAAATAATCGCGCCGAACGCCAGTGCGAATGGTGTGCCCACGAAATGCGCAACGGCGCCCGCTTCGAGGCTGCCAAGCGGAATCATGGCGCCGAATACCAGCGACCACACGCCCATGACGCGTCCTCGCATTTCGTCTGGCACGATGGTTTGTAGCACAGTGTTCGAAGTTGAGAAGAACAGCAGCATTCCAAAGCCGGCGACAAACAGGAACACGAGTGCGAGGGGAAAACTTTTCGTGAACGAAAACGCCAGCATAGCAATAGAAAATAACCAGACGCCGCCGAGCGCGATTTTGCGCGGCGTGAAAAGGTGTCCAAACGTCGCGACTAGCAGAGCCCCGATGAATGCGCCGGTTCCGCTGGCCGACATTAGAATACCGTAACCGTTTGCGCCGCGCCCGAGCACGTCGCGTGCAAACGCCGGCATCAGCACCGCATACGACCAGCCGAAGACGCCGACCGCTAGAAATAGCAACAAAATCGTGCGCACACGCGGATGTTTAATTGCATACAGAATTCCCTCCCAGGCATGCTCGCCCGCTGAAACGACTTCCATTTTCCGCTCGAAAGGTGGCAAACGCATCAGCAGGAAACCGACGATTACGGCGATAAAGCTGAGGCCGTTTAGAAAAAAACACATCGCTACGCCGACGGCGCCGATCATTAATCCTGCAACCGACGGCCCGACCACCCGCGCGCCGTTCACGATCGAGCTGTTGAGAGAAATCGCGTTTAGTAAATCTTCACGGCTGGTCATTTCGACCGTAAAAGCCTGGCGTGCCGGCATGTCGAATCCCATCGAGATACCGTTTAGTGCCGCAACTACAATGATGAACCCTGTTGAGGCGAAGCCGAGCCACACGCCTGTCGCCAGCAAAAATGCGCAGATCATTTGCGCGGATTGCGTCGCCACCAGAATGGATCTTTTCGGATAGAGATCAGCCAACGCGCCGCCCCACATTGACGAGAGGACCATCGGCGCAGAACCGATCGCAGAGACAAGGCCGAGCAAAAACTTTGAATTAGTAATCTGGTAAACGTACCAGCTCATCGCGGTCTGCTGCATCCATGTGCCAGTGAGCGAGACCAATTGTCCCCAGAAGAATAGCCGATAATTGCGATGCCGTAGCGCGCGAAACGTATGCCGCCACGTGATTCCACCCACGGGCAGGCGGCGCTGCCGACCACTGAGATCTTCCGGCACGCGCGCAGTTTCTGTAACCCTCGTCGGCATCACTCATCATGGCTGGCAAGATCGCGAATTGCAAAAATCGGGCGCGTTCCGTGTTGTAGCGGCGTTTGCCGCGACGAACGCTAATTAGAGATAGGTGCTCGCCACGGCGAGCCCCTCTACAACATTCCCATTAGTGCTAGTTTCGCGGAGTGGAAAGCACAGAGGCAATTCTCCTTCGCAAACGAAAATTCAGCGACACGAGTTTGATCGTATCGTGGTGCACGGAATCATTGGGCTGCGTTCAGACGATTGCCAAAGGCGCTCGCCGTCAGAAAAGCGCGTTCGCTGGAAAACTGGATTTATTTTTTCAGGCTGAAATTTCGATCGTGCGAAGCCGCAAATCCGATCTGCATACGCTCACCGAAGTTGTTCTTAAGAATCCGTTTGCCGGAATTCGCACCAATTACCTGCGTATGCAGAGTGCCGCGTATTTTGTTGAGTTGATTGAGATTTGCACCGAGCGCGATCATCGCGAGCCGGAATTGTTCGGGCTATTGCGCCGGGCTTTCGGTTATCTTGATGCAAACGCTCCGACGGCGCGCGCCGTCGCGCATTTTGAGACCGAGTTGGCACGCATCACAGGCGTGCACGATCAAACACGATTGAAAGCCGATCCGGCGTTTGCATTGGGAAATCTGTTCGGGCGACTGCCGCTTTCCCGCACGCCACTGTTGAAAACACTCGCAACGCAGGCGAAAAACATCTCGAAATGAGAATAGGCAATTTTATCGCAGCGCTCATAATCGCCGGGCTAGGCACCACCGTTTCGGCGAAGGAAAGCTACAATTTCGATCCATCAGGTTCGACGATTGGTTTCAGTGTGCATCAATTCCTCGGCACGACTCACGGTAAGTTCACGAATTTCAGCGGGAGCATCGAAGTCGATCGGGAACATCCGGAGAATTCCTCAGTCACGGCGCAGATCGACGTGCGGAGCATCGATACACAAATTAAAAAGCGCGACGACCATCTGCGCAGCGCGGAATTTTTTAATGTCGAGAAATTTCCCCGGATCACGTTCAAAAGCCGAAGCGTCAAACGTACCAGCGCCCAAAGCGGCGACATTCTTGGCGATTTTACAATGCACGGTGCGACGAGGGCAATCACGCTTCACGTGAAGCTGCTAACGCCGATTAATGAAACTGGACGGACACGCTGGTCTGTGACTAGCGATCCGATCATGCGGCGTGATTTCAATCTGATGTTTTCTCCGGCCGCTGAGTCCGTTTCGGGAATCAGCCAGACAGTGGCGATCAATATTGAGATCGAAGCGAAACGCGCAGAGTGAATCCGTTTCGCTCATCATTGCTCTTGTATAGTGGCGTTGTCATTCTGAGCGAAACGAAGAATCTCTGATCATTTTCTTTCCGATTAGCGACCACAGAGAGATAAACACTGATGTTTCGCTTCGCTCAACATGACAGGATGAACTGATGGAAATCATCCCCCTCGGAGATTCCGCGCTGGTCGTGCGCGTGCGCGAGCAATTTGAGGATGCGCCCGAAGAAACGCTGGATGAAGTGCTTCGAGCATTTCAATTGCTTCAACGCGCGGCGATTCCGGGCGTGATTGAACTTGCGCCAGCTTACACCAGCGTAGCCATTTTCTTTGATCCTATTGCCGTTTCAAAAACGAGCTCCGGACGCGACGACATCTTTGATTGGCTGAAAACGCGGGTTTGCGCCGCTTTAGTCGGCATGCGTGGAGACGGCTCGCACTCGCGCCGCCTCCGGCGTAAACGCGCTGGGGCTTCGCGGCGCGTGCGTGCGCGAGTGCCATTAATCAGGTTAAGGGCTTCACGACCTGTCGAAATTCCCGTCTGTTATGATTCGGAATTTGGGTTCGACCTGGATCGAGTCGCTGAACACACACAGCTATCCGAGCGCGAAATCGTCGACATTCACACCAGTGGCGAATATCGAGTGGCCTGCATCGGGTTCGTTCCTGGTTTTACGTTTCTGGCAGGGTTGCCGAAGAAGTTAGCGACGCCACGCCGCGATGCACCGCGGAAAGAAATTCCTCCCGGTTCGGTTGGGATCGGCGGTGTGCAAACCGGAATTTATCCGTTGCGGTCTCCGGGCGGATGGAACCTGATCGGCCGCACTCCGCTGAAGCTTTTCGATCCTTCCAAAAATCCACCGACGCTGCTGCAGCCCGGGGATCGCGTGCGCTTTCGGGCAATTACACGGGAGGAGTTTATCGCATTGGGTGTGGATCCGCCAAAAACGATAACTAGAGATTCTTCACTCCGTTCAGAATAACGATGCGATGAATGCGGTCGTAATCCGCTCAGGATTTCAAACATCGGTGCAAGATTTGGGTCGCGCCGGGTTTCGTCAGTTTGGTGTTTCAACCAGCGGCGCGCTCGATCCGTTTGCATTGCGCGTAGCGAATTTGCTCGTAGAAAACGAGGAAGGCGCAACCGGCCTTGAAATCACGCTCGGTGGTTTGCAGCTGCGGTTTGAGGATGATCGAATTGTCGCGTGGTGCGGCGGCGAATTTGACGTGCAGATTGGATCGCGGGCATTACCGGCTGGGCATGTTGCGCGTTTGCAAGCTGGTGAGGAGTCAAAATTTGGTCGTGCTCAATCTGGCTGCCGATGCTGGCTTGCGATCTCCGGCGGGATTGATGTGCCGGCTGTTCTTGGGAGTCGCTCGACCGATTTGCGCGCCAGTTTCGGCGGGCTGGAAGGGCGCGCATTACGTGATGGCGCCATTCTTCCTCTTTGCACCTGGCCCCGGTCCGCGATTCCGACGACAGCTGTTTCCTCGTGGACAGGGCCACACGATTGGGTGAGTCCGGCGAAGCAGTATCCGGTTTTGCGGTTCGTTCGCGGCGTGGATTGGGACCGCTTCAGCGCTTCAGCGCTTCAACGCTTCACGAGCGAAGTATTCGCCGTTTCACCAGATTCAGATCGCATGGGCGCACGCCTTGAGGGTCCGGAACTGAAGCGGGAAAAAGAAACGGACCTTATTTCGGAAGCGGTCGCGCCGGGCACAATCCAGGTTCCACCCGGTGGCAAACCGATTTTGCTTTTGGGAGATTGCCAAACCATCGGCGGGTATCCAAAAATAGCTCACGTGATCACGGTCGATCTTGGCATCGCGGCGCAGCTTCGTGCCGGTGATAACGTTCGCTTTTCTGAAGTCTCGCTACAAGACGCCTATCGGCTGTTACTGGAACGCGAGCACGACTTGGATCGGTTCCGCATCGGCCTGAGTCTCCAAAGGTCATGAAATTATCCGTCGATATAAACGCGGATCTTGGCGAAGGATCTGGCCACGACGGGGAGCTGTTCGAGCTAATTAGCTCGGCGAACATCGCAACCGGCTTTCACGCCGGCGATTCCGATACAATGCGCGCCGCCATTTCCGCTGCGAAAAACCACGGAGTAGCTGTGGGCGCGCATCCGAGTTTTTTCGATCGCGAGAATTTCGGACGCAAGGAGCTGACGATGTCTTCCGAAGAAGTATTCGACACCGTAGCTTATCAACTTGGAATTTTTCAAGCGATCGCTTCCGCACTGGATGTGCAGGAGAATCACGTCAAGCCGCACGGCGCCTTGTACAACATGGCCGTATGCGATGTGACTCTCGCCAATGCAATCGCGCGCGCTGTCGAATCGGTCGATTCGAAATTAATCCTGTTCGCTCCGGACAAGAGCGAGCTTGCGCGTGCCGGTGAGGCTCATGGTTTGCAGATCGCGCGCGAGATTTTCGCCGATCGTAATTACTTAAATGACGGCTGGCTCGTTCCGCGCACCCGACCGGATGCGTTGTTGCATGATCCGGGTGAAGCCGCTGAGCGTGTGCTGCGGATGTTGCGTGAAGGCAAGGTGCGTTCCGTTGAGGGCCAGGACGTCGAGGTACGTGGCGAAACCATCTGTGTCCACGGCGATACACCAAGGGCAGTCGAGTTCGCTCGCGAATTACGCACACAACTCGAACGCGAAGGCGTGAAAATCAGCGCGCCACGAAGGTCGCGATAACAAAAAGCGTTGTCATTCTGAGCGAAGCGAAGAATCTCGCATCAAATTGCCAATGAACCCGTGCGAATAGCCAGAGATGTTTCGCTGTACTCAACATGACAGCCCCCTCTAACCCAGCTCCTGGCCGAACGGGCGACACGCAGCGCGAGGAGACTAGTCTCGTCCGCGCACTTGGGCCGATCGACGCGACCATGATTGTCATCGGTTCGATGATCGGGTCGGGCATCTTCATTGTGTCAGCGGAGTCATCGCGACTGAGTGGAGCGCCGGGCTGGCTGTTGCTCGCGTGGGCGCTCGCCGGGTTGCTAACGATTACTGGCGCGCTGTGTTGTTCCGAGCTGGCGACGATGATGCCGCGCGCGGGCGGTGTGTATGTTTTCCTTCGCGAGGCGTACGGTTCATCTATCGGTTTCTTATATGGCTGGACCTTATTTCTCGTGGTTCAAACGGGGACGATCGCAGCGGTGGCTATTGCTTTCGCAAAATTTCTCGGAGTTTTTGTCACTGCCGTTTCCTCGGATAATTATCTGCTCGCGCCGATCTCGTTAGGCAATTACGCCATCAGTTTGTCGACCGAACAATTGGTGGCGATAGTATTGATCGCGCTTCTGACATGGACGAACACGCGCGGACTCGAGATCGGCAAAATTGTCCAGAACACATTCACTTTTGCAAAAACAGCAGCGCTGGCCGCAGTAGTGGTGATAGGCTTGTCGTTAGGCTGGAAGGGCAATTCCGCCGCGCCAAGCACGGCCTGGTGGGATTCCTGGGCCAATGGCTGGAATCCGCAGGCAGCCCAGCCCGGCTTCGCAGTCACCGGCACGCTAGCTCTCACGCTGCTTTTCGGAAGATCGATGGTTGGCCCACTCTTCGCCCAGACCGCATGGACCAACGTGACATTTATCGGCAGCGAAGTGCGTGATCCTGGAAAAAATCTCGTGCGCGCGCTTGTCGGTGGGTGCGTGGTTGTGGTTGTTCTTTATTTGCTGGCCAACGTTGCTTATCTGGCCGTTCTGCCGTTTCCGGAAATCCAGCACGCGCCACAAAACCGCGTAGCCGTAGCAATGATGGACGTCGTCTTCGGCCGGCCGGGCGCGTTGTGCATGGCTGCGGCGATCATGATTTCTACTTTTGGTTGCGACAACGGCCTGATTCTGGCAGGAGCGCGCGTTTACTATGCCATGGCGCGTGACGGATTGTTCTTCCGAAAAATTGCAACCACCAATCGATTTCGTGTTCCCGCGGCAGCGCTCGTAGCACAGGGAATTTGGACGGTCCTCCTCGTTTTGCCGCGCACGGTTACTAATAACCTCGTGACACATCAAGTGACTTACGGGAATGTTTATAATCAACTGCTTGAGTACATCGTCTCAGCAGACCTGGTGTTTTACTTTCTGATGGTCGTCGCCGTAATTCTTTTACGCCGCAAAAAGCCGAACGCTGAGAGGCCATACCGCACGTGGGGTTACCCAACCGTACCGATCATCTCGATCGTGTTATCGGCACTGTTGACCATCGATCTAGCATGGCTCGCGCCGGCAACGTCAGGAATTGGAATTCTCATCGTGTTGACCGGTGTGCCGGCGTACTTCCTATGGCGGCCGCGCGGCGCGCAACATGCCAGTCCGGTTCAGCCCTGACGCGCGAAGTATTTATGTATGCCTGCAAAATCAAAGAAACAACAAATGGCAGCCGGAGCAGCGCTCGCAGCAAAACGCGGTAAGAAGTCGAAGTCCTCGCTCAGAGGCGCATCTCGCCAAATGGCGAAATCGATGAGTAAAAGCGAGCTACGAAAGATGGCAAAAACGAAGCGCAAAGGGAAGCCTACGCGCAAGCGCAAGAAGAGGTAGAACTCCGCCAGCCGTTTTTACAGACGGCGCCTATGGAGAATGCAGATTGAAGGAGACGGCACTTATTGTCAGTAGCTAGGAAAGGCGACGGGGCACGTCCCAGACAACAGTATCACGAAGCGGAGCTGGAAAAGCCTTGTTCATTTTGCCTGCATGACCTCGATTACCTGCCTCAGGGGGGCCGTGCTTATCCTGCTTGTCCCGGTGAACGGGTGATCAAGCACATAGATTAAAAATAGAATCTGCGACATTGTTACGGTGAGCGTGGCTGTAATCAGATATTGCGCTCTGATGTTTTTCATTCCGAACAAATAGTTGAAACAAACTGTGAAAAGAGCGCCTACGAGTAGCACCAACCAAACCACAAATGGCACCGTGTCGTTGCCGGCAAATATTCGAAGCCGGCGATACTCAGCCAGGTTATTCAACCGGCTCAACGCCTCGGCATATATCTGCTTGTTCGGAACTGATTGCTCGTCCATTTGATAAAACGCAGTGATCAGTCCTGACATCCTTTGGCCAGAATGAATCTCTATTTCGCCCTCAGCCATTCGCTGAAGCTCATCGTTATCGACTGAAATGACATAATCCAGCAGCCCTTTCTGCATTACTGTCCTGGCAGGTTCTTGGAACGCGTTCGCAATATGGAAAAGGTCATCGGCAAGATTGGCCTCCATCTCCAGATCTTTGGTCGCGTCGCTGTATCCATTCCAGGTCACAAACACAACAAAGGCGAGCATCACTCCATAAAACAGGCCGAAGGCATTGAAGATAATGGCAGCGACTTCATGGTTCTCCTGCAGTACCTCCGCCGGGTATTTCTTTCGCACCAGATAAAGGCCTGTCAGAGCAATCGCGGTAGTGATCGCCGACACGATGAAAAATGAAATCGGCGGCCATAACTTTAAAAGGAATTGCATAAGCATTTACACTTCGTGAAGAATTCCCGTGAGCTTATCGTTTTTTGCTTACTGCAACGCGTTTAAGCCGATAACCATCGGCGCGTGCGCCATATCCGCTGGCGTACTCAACTAAGCCGACGCCTTTTTTCCAGACGATTTTTTTGAAGTGCCCGGACGGATGGTTCGCTTCGTAGATACAGACGTCGCCTTTCAAATTGATCGTAGTTTTCCATTCGCCCTCCTGATGTTCGAAGCTGCCAGTGATGATTCCGTAAATGTCGTTCGGTTGGAATTCCGGAGGCTTGCCGAGCGCCGAAATCTTCCTGGCAGCGGCGTCGTTATCTTCTTCGTTTAACAAAACGATGCGGTCATCAGTCACGATAAAGTAGTCCGGCCGAATTTCGCGTTGTTTATCCGCGCGGGATTTTAAATCCGTGAATTCGACTTTGAAAATCGCGCCCCACGGCATTTTTGCGATGCGCGTTGTTACCACTGTGGCAATGAGAGGGATATCTTGTTCTCCAATATCGTTGCTCCACTCGGTTCCACGAAATTGGGCAGCCTCTGGCTTGCCGTCCGAAATGTTCAGAAATGGATTTGCCCCGTAGCCGGCAACGGAAAACAGAACTGGGATGATTGTTAAAGTCACTCCCCTGCAATTCATGAGATAAATATTAGCAAACCGGCGATTGACAGTGCACGTTCGAATTTCCTAACCTGCCATTTCTGAAAATGCTCCGGCTATGGGGCCTTCTGGGTTCGCTGTTTGTTTCGACGCAGCCAATGTACGCTCAGGAATTTCCCGCGTTCGAAAAGGTTCGTGACGTTTCTCCTGATGGGAAATTCACCCTGCGTTCGTGTTGCATCGAACCAGCGGCTCCTGACATCGATCCCGATTTGATCTGGGCGGCCGAATTCAATTTACTGCCGTCGAAAGCCGGCAGCGGTCAAATTACGTGAAAGAAAAACATCCCATCAACGAATAGTCATTTGTGAAAAAGATCATCCTTGCCGGCACAATTTCGGTGATCGTTGCATCATTTTTTTTCGCGAATGCGCCTGCTGCGTTCGCCAGGCCACAAAAGAAACCAGTTGGATCCAGCCAGGAAAATGTGGATCCGCTCGTAAGTGCGGCGATGAAGAACATGGAGAGCGGTGTGTGGTCGGTGAATGGCACGGTGCAGGCCAAGAAAACGATCAAGCTGCAAGGACTTCTCGACGGCGAGGATTTTGATTTGAGTATGGAACCGGGCGTAAACCCAAACACGCCGATGCGCGAAATTGTGATCAAGAACAAAGCCTGGATTTGCTCCGATGGCGAGACGTGGCA
>DATARG010000267.1:0-11721 GCA_036264275.1 Candidatus Udaeobacter sp.
AAGGAGACAGCGCACATCGTGGTTGGCGGCGCCGATTATTATTGCAACGTCGATCCGCGCATTCCGCTGTCGAGATTGAAAAAGGGCACGCGTGTTTTGGTCAACGAAGCGTTCGTCATTGTTGGCGATCTGGGATTTGAGACAGCCGGCCCGGTGACAAAAATTACCGAGGTCATGGGCAAAGACAGATTGCGCGTAGGCTCGGAGCACGGATTGCATTCGATGGTGCTGCAGCGCTCCTCAGAACTCGTTCACTCCAATTTGAAATCAGGCGACGAAGTCCGCGTTGACTCTAATTACCGCATGGCGTTGGAGATGCTCTCGAGCACTAAATCGGACGAATATTACCTCGACACCGTGCCGGAGTTGCCGTGGGAGAAAGTCGGGGGACAGGAAACCGCACTGCAAGCAATCAAAGACGCAATCGAACTGCCGCTCTTGCATCCTGATCTTTTTAGGAAATTTCAGCACGCTACGCCGAAAGGCTTTCTGCTTTACGGACCGCCCGGCTGCGGCAAGACGCTGATTGGTAAGGCGACTGCATTCAATTTGACCAAGCAACTTGGCGTAAAAAGCGGCAGTGAAATGCGCGAATATTTCATGCACGTGAAAGGTCCCGAGATTCTCAACATGTGGGTAGGCGAATCGGAACGAATTGTGCGTGAGATTTTTGGCACCGCGCGCGAGAAACGAAAGGCAGGTTTTATGCCCTTCCTTTTTATCGATGAAGCCGAATCGATCCTTGGCACCCGACGCGCATCGCGACACTCGAACATTCTTTCCACGCTGGTGCCGATGTTCTGCTCAGAAATGGACGGAATCGATTCGCTCAATGACGTCGTAATCATTCTCGCTTCGAACCGCGCGGACCTGATCGACCCCGCAATCTTGCGTCCAGGGCGGATCGACCGAAAAATTAAAGTCAATCGGCCCGACAAGGAAGGCACGCGTGAAATTTATCGTATCTATCTCACGGACACTCTGCCATACGACGGCGTGCTCGCGAAGGAGGCTGACGGAATCGGCGCGTCCATCGAGCGTTTGGTCGAGCGGTTTGTTGACTGGCAATTTGCCCGGCGTGATGAGAATAAATTTTTGGAAGTGACCCTGCGCAGCGGCCGCAAAGAAACACTTTACCGCAGCGATCTGATCAGCGGTGCAATCATCGCCTCGATCGTGGAGCGCGCGAAAGCGATCGCGATTAAAAGGGCTATCGGGACGCAACAGGATGAAGGAATTCGGGAAACGGATCTGCAACTCGCGTTCAACGCAGAGTACGCCGAAAACGACATCTTCCCTGCGACCGATATCACCGAGGATTGGCTCAAGCTGATCGATTATGATCCTGAAAACGTGGTGAAGATTTCACCGGTTAGGCCAGTGGCGGACGCACGCATGCGCACAACCTCGGTGATCTAATGCGCGCGGAAACGGTGATTCTACGCTGTAGGGGAAGCTGACAGCTTCCCACGTATATGACCGAACCCCCGCGGTTGCCAGCAATCCTCCTGCCTTGGGAGAAATCGATTATTTATTTCGTGACAATGTGCGTGAAAGACCGACGAAGCGTGTTGGCCAATTCCGGTGTGTTCGATGCCATGAAGGCGTCGATCGCGAAATTGCGTAAATGGTCTGTGTTAGCTGGTGTCGTGATGCCGGAGCATACCCATTGGATTGTTTCGCCGGTTCGGGACCGGGATTTGTCGATTAGAGACTTCTCGCATGGATTCAAGCGGACGCTGCGAAAATGCATGGGTACACAATCATGGGAATGGCAGCACGGATGCTTTGATTGGCTTCTACGTTCGAACGAGAATCTGTGGAGCAAATGGATTTACGTGAGGGATAATCCTGTTCGACAAGGCTTCGTTCAGAAAGCGGAAGATTGGCCATATTACCTGGACTTCATCAGCGAAACTGACCCGGGAAGCTGTCAGCTTCCCCTACAGTTAATGGGTGTCGGCCGACAATGAAGCTTCGCGGAAAATGAGACGGGTGTTTGGGCTGGAGACGGAGTACGGCATCACGTTGTCTGGTGCGGAGACGGTGGATGTTGTCGCTGAATCGATCGAGTTAGTGCGCCGTTATACCGATCACGGCGCGCTGATGAAATGGGACTATGATCTTGAAGATCCGCACCTCGACGCACGGGGATTTCGCGCCCGGGAATTACTTCAGGATACCGACGAATCGGCTTACTACGAGATCGATAAACGTCGCCCGCTTAGCTTCGAAGAAATAAAAAGCGACCTTGTGCTTTCAAACGGCGCGCGATTCTACAACGATCACGCGCACCCGGAATATTCGACGCCGGAATGCACAACTCTCCAGCAGATTGTCGCGCAGGATAAAGCCGGCGAACGCATACTCGCAGAATGCGCACGCCGCCGGAACCAAAAATTACCACCCGGTTACGAGGTCCGTCTTTACAAGAACAACACCGATTTTGCCGGCCACAGCTACGGTTGCCACGACAATTTCCTGATGATCCGCAACATCCCGTGGGATCGGATTGTATCCGGGATCCTGCCGTTCCTTGTCACGCGCCAGATTTTTACGGGCGCCGGCAAAATGGGGTTTGAAGCCGAAAGCAGTCAAGGTGATCCCGGAATCTATCAGATCTCGCAACGCGCCGATTTTTTCAGCGTGGTGGTCAGCATCGACACTATGAATCGACGTCCACTGATCAACACACGCGACGAGCCGCATGTGGACGCGAGCCGCTACCGGCGGTTTCACGTGATCCTGGGTGATTCCAACATGAGCGAATGGGCGACAGCGATGAAGATCGGAACCACAGCGCTGGTCCTGGATCTGATCGAGCGTGGTAAAGCGCCGCAGCTGGAAATTGCGCAGCCGGTAGACGCAAACAAATCAATTAGTCGCGATCAAACTTACGATTGGATTATCGAACTGAAGGATGGCCGCAAAATTTCTGCAATTGATGTGCAACGCATTTATTTGCAGGCTGCAAGCAAGTTGTGGCGCGATCCGCCAGACGAGGAGCATGCATGGATTTTGTCAGAATGGGAAAATGTTCTGAACGATCTTGAACGCGATCCGATGTCAACACGGGATCGCGTCGATTGGTCGGCGAAGAAATTCCTGCTGGATGCCTTACAACAAGACGAGAAACTTTCCTGGAGTGATTCCTGGCTGCAATCGATCGACCTCGAGTACCACAATCTCGATCTCGAACGCGGATTGTACTACGAATTGTTGCGCAAAGGTATTATGCGCCGCCTCACCAGCGAGGACGAGATCAAGATCGCGATCTTTAATCCGCCGGAAACCACTCGCGCGTTTTTCCGCGGCCGCGCGGTGGCCCGTTTCAACGACCAGATCTCGTCTATTCAATGGGACGAAATCGTTTTTTCAAATGGAGCTTACTCCCACCGCGTCGCTCTACCTGAAGCCGCGATGGATGCGCGGCTCGACGCACTCAATCACGCCGCGCGCAACGGCAAGGATTTCTCAGAGTTCATGAACACCATCGCGCAGATCGGTTGAGGCAGCCTCTCTCAATCAAAAATCGAAAATCGCCTCACTCCCATTCGATTGTGCTCGGCGGTTTGCTCGAGATATCGAACACGACGCGATTAACTCCTTTGACTTCGTTACAGATCCGGTTGGAAATGCGAGCGAGCAATTCGTAAGGGATGCGTACCAAGTCGGCAGTCATGCCATCCCGGCTCTCGACGATCCGCAGCGCGATCGTGTTTTCGTACGTGCGCTGATCACCCATGACGCCTACTGATTGCACTGGGAGCAAGACGGCGAATGATTGCCATACTTTGTAGTACCAATCAGCGGCTTCCATTTCGCTTTGTACGATTGTGTCCGCTTCGCGCAGGATCGCCAGGCGCTCAGGCGTAACCTCGCCCAGAATGCGAACAGCAAGACCGGGCCCGGGAAATGGCTGCCGATAGACAATCTCTTTTGGCAAACCCAACTGGAGACCCGCCTGGCGCACTTCGTCTTTGAATAATTGACGCACCGGTTCAACCAACTCGAAATGCATTTTGTCGGGCAAGCCACCAACGTTGTGATGGCTCTTGATTACTTGCGCTGGATTTCCACCAATCGACACGCTCTCGATCACATCTGGATAAAGCGTTCCTTGTGCAAGAAAACGGAACTTGTGATTGGAAACAGGTGCCCCGTCGTCAGTTTTTGCGAGATCAACAATAGCGTCTTCGAACACGCGAATAAATTCGGTGCCGATGATTTTGCGTTTTTCCTCAGGGTCAGTAACGCCGCGCAGTTTCGAGAGGAAACGGTCTGAGGCATCGACATACTTTAGTTTGATGTGAAAATTTTCTTCGAAAACCCGCTGCACGATTTCCTCTTCACGCGCGCGCAGCAGACCGTTGTTCACGAAAATGCATGTGAGCTGATCGCCGATGGCTTTGTGCAGAAGCGCGGCGGTCACTGACGAATCGACGCCACCGCTCAAACCGAGGACGACCTTGTCGTCACCGACTTGATTTCGGACACGCGTGCAAGCTTCTTCGATGAACGAGCCCATCGTCCAGTCCATCGCGCAGTGGCAAATGTTGTAGACGAAATTTTGCAGGATCTCTTTGCCTCGCGGTGTGTGCGCGACTTCCGGATGAAATTGCAGCCCGTACAGTTTGCGTTGCGGATCGTCCACTGCAGCGAAATCGCAGCCGTCTGTTGTTCCGACGACGCGAAATCCTTTCGGTAATGCCGTTACTTCGTCGCCGTGGCTGTTCCAAACGTCCAAGTGATCGCCTAATCCATCGAAGAGCTCCGATCCTTTCGCCACGTGCAGCACTCCGGCGCCATACTCACGGCGGCCGGTGAAAACGACATGGCCGTTAAGATGATGCGCCATCAGCATTAGCCCGTAACAAATTCCCAATATTGGAATACCTAACGAGAATATTCCCGGATCGACTTGAGGGGCGCCCTTGTCGTAAACGCTGGCTGGCCCGCCAGAAAGGATCAGCCCTTTGGGTTGCATCGCCGCGATCTCAGCGGCCGGGGTGTCGAAACGAATGATCTCCGAATACACTTGGCATTCCCTGATGCGACGCGCGATGACCTGCGTGTACTGTGAGCCGAAATCGAGAATGAGAATTTTCGAGTGCCTGGGGCGTTCTGAAGTCTTCACAGTTTACGGATGAGTTTGCGGCACGCCATGCGCCGCCGCTGGGTCGTCGGGTTCCCGTTCCATTGGCCCAAGCGTTCCCTGACCGGTGACACCGCGCCCGAACTGTTCTTGCACTTCCTGACCGCTACGCTGTTCGATCGGGTCTGTGCATCCGCTTAAGGCCAGCAACGCGATCGCAAGCGGAATCAAAAGAGGCCTCATCTGCTCATTTTATGAAGGGCCACTTTCATTGCAAGAAGGTTGAAGGGTTGAATCGGCCACCCCCTATATTGTCATGTTGAGCGAAGCAAAACATCTCGGATTATGGCGCTAAAGGGTACTCGAAAATGATCGGAGGTTCTTCGCTTCGCTCACAATGACAACCTTCTTGCCGCTTCAACGTTCCAACGCTTTAACGTTTCAACGGCCATGATCGACCCCGATCTTTTACTTCAAGGTTACAGGCTCGGTGTTTTTCCGATGGCGATGAACGACGACTCGATTGAATGGTTTTCGCCCGACCCGCGTGCCGTGTTGCCGTTGGAAGATTTTCATGTGCCGCATGCTCTGCGCCGTCTCGTGCGCAGGAAGCCATTTGAAATTGCCATCGACAAAGCGTTCCCGGCAGTAATCCGAGCGTGTGCGGAACGCGAAAACACCTGGATCAATCGCGACATCATCGAAGGCTACACGCGCTTACATGAGCTCGGTCATGCTCATTCAGTCGAGGCTTGGAAAGACAACCAACTCGCCGGCGGGCTTTACGGCGTCGGAGTCGGTGGCGCGTTCTTTGGCGAATCGATGTTTCATCGCGTGACCGACGCGTCCAAAATTGCGCTCGTGGCGCTGGTAGAACATTTACGTGCTCGCAAATTCGTCCTGCTCGACACGCAATGGCTCACGCCTCATCTGCAACAATTTGGCGGGATCCAAATTTCACGGGGCCATTATCTGCGCCTTTTGCGGAGAGCAATCGATTTGCCGCGGGAATTTGTGTAGCGCCTCGGCAATCTGTCGCCACCGGCCTACGGCCGGTTCGGGTTTGGTTGGGCGGGCAATCCTCTGCCAGCCGTTTTTGCGTTTACCAAATCGGCGCACACGGAGTGAGCCGCCCTTTCTGAGACGGCCCACAGGGCCGTGGCTACAGATTGATAGTGAAAGAATCTGACCGATATTACGGGTTCAAATGGTTGCTTGGATTTTAAAGAAAATTTTAGGATCGAAAAATCAGCGCGAGGTCAGGCGGCTGACGCCAATGGTTCGCGTGATCAACGAGTTCGACGAGCAGTTCAAGAGCTTGTCCGACGACGAGTTACGAGCAAAAACCGCGAACTGGAAGGAAGAGCTCTCGAAGATTCCGGACCTGCAAGAGCAGTGGAAAAAACTGGATGAAATTTTGCCGGAAGCCTTTGCGGTAGTCAAAAACGCTGCCCGCAGGCTAAAGGATCAGCGGCATAGCTTCACGGTATGCGATCAGCCGATGGTCTGGGACATGGTGCATTTCGACGTGCAATTGCTCGGCGGTATGGTTCTGCACAAGGGCCGAATCGCGGAGATGGCGACTGGCGAAGGTAAAACTCTGGTCGCAACGTTGCCGCTTTACCTGAACGCGCTCACAGGGCGTGGCGCGCATCTCGTGACCGTAAATGATTACCTTGCCCGCCGCGACGCGGAATGGATGGGGCAACTTTATGGTTTTCTCGGACTAACGGTTGGCTGCATTCAACACGATCAGGAACCCGACCTGCGTCGCCAACAGTACGCGATGGACATCACCTACGGCACGAACAGCGAGTTCGGTTTCGATTATCTGCGCGACAACGGCATGGCCACGACGCGCGAGCAACAAGTGCAGCGCGGCTATTGTTATGCGATCGTCGATGAGGTCGATTCCATTCTCATCGATGAAGCGCGGACGCCGCTCATCATTAGCGGTCCGGCGACGATTTCCACTCATCAATACGACAAATGGAAGCCGCTGATCGAGCAGTTGGTGCGGAAGCAAAACATGCTTTGCAATCGCATAGCGAGCGAAGCGATCGAGAAATTTCAGCAGAACGAGGTCGAGACGGGCGGTCGTCTCATGTTCAAGGTGAAACTCGGTCAGCCGCGCAATAAGCAGCTTTTGCGCATGATGGAGGACCCTGACAAGCGCCGTGCCGTGGATAAAGCTGAGCTTTCCTTTTTCCAGGACACGCGCAAAGAAGAACTGTTTGCGCTCAAAGAAGAATTGTTCTTCACCATAGACGAGAAATCGAACGAATCCGATCTCTCGGAGCAGGGCCGTAGCTTTCTCAATCCCGATGATCCAAACTCATTTGTTTTACCGGATCTAATCAGCGAATTCACCGAGATCGATCTCGACGAGACACTTTCGCCGGAAGAGAAAGACAAAAAGAAAACCGAGCGTCAGCAACACTGCGACGCGCAGGCCGAGCGCATCCACAACATCTCGCAGCTACTTCGCGCCTACTGTCTCTTCGAGAAAGATGTCCAGTACGTCATCGAAGATAACAAGGTCGTGATTGTCGACGAATTCACTGGCCGCAAAATGCCGGGCCGACGGTGGAGCGACGGATTGCATCAGGCAGTTGAAGCGAAGGAAGGCGTGCAGATCGATCGTGAGACCCAAACATTGGCGACGATTACGATTCAAAATTATTTCAGGCTCTATCAAAAACTGGCGGGAATGACCGGTACGGCCGAAACGGAAGCGGCCGAGTTTCACGATATCTACAAGTTGGACGTGAACATGATTCCGACGAATCGGCCGGTGCGGCGAACCGATAACAACGATCGCATCTACAAGACGCGGCGTGAAAAGTACAATGCGGTCATTAAGGAGATCAAAGAAGCTCACGCGAAAAATCAGCCTGTTCTGGTCGGCAGTGTGAGCGTGGAGGCCTCCGAGCTGCTCAGCCGAATGCTGAAGCGGGAGAAAATTCCACACAACGTGTTGAACGCAAAGTTCCACATGCAGGAAGCCGAGATTGTGGCGCGTGCCGGACAACCCGGTACCGTCACGATTTCAACGAACATGGCCGGACGCGGCACCGACATTAAGCTGGGTCCGGGAGTTACAGACCTGGGCGGACTAATGGTGGTCGGCACTGAACGCCACGAGGCGCGCCGAATCGATCGGCAATTACGCGGACGCTGCGCGCGTCAGGGCGATCCGGGTGCATCGCGGTTTTACGTCAGTTTCGAAGACGATTTGATGCGGAATTTTGGCGCTGCCGATCGCATGACAAAAATTATGGAACGCTTCGGGCTTGAGGAGGGTCAGGAGCTTGAGCATCGCTGGCTGAACAAGTCCGTTGAGACAGCGCAAAAACGGGTCGAGCAACGCAACTATCTCGTCCGAAAACGCACACTCGATTTCGACGACGTCATGAACATGCAGCGCGAAGTCGTTTACACCTGGCGCAACGAAGTCATCGATTCTGAAGAACCGCGCACGCACATTTACGAAGTGATCGATGAAGCCGTGCCAGTACGAGTGAAAGAATATTTCGATGAAGAGGAACCGAATTACACGGGTCTCATCCACTGGGTAAACACGACCTTTCCACTAGGGCTAACCAAGGAGAAAGCACAATTTGAAACCCGCAGCGCTGACGAGAACACGAAGTTCCTGATTGAAAAAATCAAAAGTGCTTACGAGCGCAAATCGAGTCACGAAGAGCCGACTGCCGTAAAAAGCCTAGAGCGTTACATCATTCTGAACGCGATCGATCGCCTTTGGCAGGAGCACCTTTACGCCATGGACGCGTTGCGCGAGGGGGTTTATCTCCGCGGCTATGCGCAAAAAGATCCGCTGATCGAATACAAGACCGAAGCATACGACATGTTCGTCGAATTAATGGCGAATATTAAGAATGAGGTCCTGAACAATCTGTTCCGTAGCACTTCCAATCTGCAGGCATTCGAGAATTTCCTCGCAACATTGCCGCAATTCCTCCTGCGCGAAGAAGGGCCAACAGCGCCAACGGCAACTGCCGATGCGCGCATCCGCCAACCGGTCGGCGCGATGGCCGCAGTAGGTGGAGATGGGGACGGCGATGGGGCCGGCGGAGTATCGATCGATCTACCGATTCGCCGTTCATTGCCGAAAGTCGGTCGTAACGAACCCTGTCCGTGCGGCAGCGGGAAAAAATATAAGAACTGCTGCGGCCGCACCGCGTAATCGAGACTGGTAGGGGCGGTTCACCGAACCGCCCAGGCGATTGAGGTCAATCGCCACTACCTGAGGACAATAATGCGCCGAGCTCCTTCACATCCGTCACCGGCGCTTTGCAGGTGAAATTCTCGCATACGTACGCGGCTGGTTTTCCCTCCACCGGCGACATCGCACGGATCGCTTCATTGTTTTCGCCGAGATGTCGCTGCCCTTCATTCCCATCGGCCAGAACCACTAATGTGTTTGGGAGAAAATGGCGGTGCACCTCTTTGAGCAACGCCTTGGTTTCCGGCGAATCGGTCTTTCCCGCGATCACAATCTGGCGTGGTTTCCCTAGCGAATTCTCGACGGCGACAAGCATCTGCGGCATACCGCTGGCGAACTGCAAAAGAATTGTCGCAAACGCATCAATCGTCTTCTTCGCGTGTTCAGCGATCTTCGGGTCGTCATAAATCTGCGATAACCGCAGGAGATTCAGTGCCGCAATGGAACTCGCGGCAGGCTCGGCACCGTCGTTATCGTCTTTCATGCGGACGAACACGCTTTCATCCTGGCCGCTATTGTTGAAGTAACCGCCGTTTTTGTCGTCGAAAAACGTGCGGTCTTGTGTCTCCTCCAACTGCATCGCGAACTTCAGCCATTCGACATCGAAGGACGCCTCATAAAGATCGAGCAGACCCTGAACAACAAATGCGTAATCGTCCGCGAACCCTTTGATATTGCTTCGGCCGTCCCGGTAGCTGCGGTACAAGATCTTGCCGGACGAATCGTACAGATTTGTGCGCACAAAATTCGCCGCGTGTGTCGCGACCTCGAGATAACGCGGATCATCGAGCACCTGGGCGCCCCGCGCGTAGGCGGAGATCATCAAACCGTTCCAAGCGGAAATGATTTTGTCGTCCAGATGAGGGCGCGGACGTTTGCTGCGAATTGCAAACAATTTCTCGCGGCCCTTCGCCAGAATTTTTACAACTTCCTTTTCGGTTTTCTGAAAACGCTCTGCTGTCTCTGCAATTCTGTGGCGTTCAATCAGAATATTTTGCCCGCGGAATTCATCGTGGGGATCGCTTCCCTCCGGCGCGTTGCCATGCGCTTGGACTCCGTAATGAAAATCGAAAACCTCGGCGAAATCGCCTATGGCATCGTCAATTTCTTTTTTTGTCCACAGATAGAATGCGCCTTCAGCCGTCTCGGTGTGGCTACGATCAGCGACCGCGGCTACAGGGCTGTCGGCGTCCTCGGCCGAGAAAAAGCCGCCTTCTTTAGATGTCATATCGCGAGTGACGTAATCAAGAATATCGCGTGCGACTGATTCGTAATGCTTATCTTTCGTTATTTGAAACGCGTCGAGATAAGCGACAGCGAGCTGCGCCTGGTCGTAAAGCATTTTCTCGAAATGCGGCACGTGCCAGTAACGATCGACCGAGTAACGATGAAACCCGCCGCCGATGTGATCGTGCATTCCGCCCGCAGCCATTTTGCGAAGCGTGAACAACGCCATATCTAGCGCGTGCTTACCGGCGTCGCTTTTGGGATCGCGCGCGTAGAATCGCGTGAGGAAATTAAGCGTAGCTGGCCGCGGAAATTTTGGCGCATTGCCGAATCCACCTTCCTTCGGGTCGTAACTACGATCGGTCTGTTTATAGGCGGCATCCGCAACTGAGCTGTCGATTTTCCCCTCGCCCGGCGCTCCTGATTGAGATTCGCGGAGCGCCTCAACAATCTTACTCCCCTGCTCCACGATTTTGTCGTGATCTTCCTTCCAGGCTGTTGCGATCCGCTCTAGCACCTTTTTGAAAGCTGGCTGACCATACCGCTCTTCCGGAGGAAAATACGTCCCGCCAACAAACGGTTTCAGGTCCGGCGTTAACCAAACGCTCATCGGCCAGCCGCCACCGCCTGTGGTCGCTTGAACAAAGGTCATGTAAACGCGATCAACGTCGGGGCGCTCTTCGCGATCCACTTTGATGTTCACGAACTCGCGATTCATGATCGCGGCCACCTCTTCGTTTTCGAATGATTCGTGCGACATGACATGGCACCAGTGACACGTTGAATAGCCGATTGAGAGAAAGATCGGTTTGTTTTCTCGCCGCGCTTTCGCGAAGGCCTCTTCGCCCCACGGATACCAGTCTACTGGATTATGTGCGTGCTGGAGAAGGTACGGCGACTTCTCCTGCGCTAAGCGGTTCGTGTGCTCGCTCCTTTTTGTAGCGACGCTGTCTGAGCGCTGAGCGTCCATTGATGTCGGGCTAGCATCGTTACGAGTTGCTGTCATCAACCAAACTAGCGCCAGAACGCCAAAGCGGAAATCGGCGGACATCATTTCGGGCAAGGAGCCTTATGACTGGTCGCTGGCCCTGACTAGATGTGCTTGTGGCCTTGCCACCGATACACAGCACGCGTTGGGCTTTCACTCTCGAAC
>DATARG010000010.1:0-6837 GCA_036264275.1 Candidatus Udaeobacter sp.
CAAAACTGGCGAACAGGCAGCTCACCTGACCAGGCAGATGCTTGCCTACTCTGGCAAAGGCAGGTTTCTGCTGGAGTCCTTGGACGTTTCGGCGCTGGTTCGCGACATCATCGAACTGGTTCGCCCCTCGATCCCGAAAAAGGTCGTGCTGAACCTCGAACTGCACCGAGATCTTCCTTCGATCGAAGCCGATCGCGGCCAAGTACAGCAGATCTTGATGAACTTGGCGATGAACGCGGCGGAAGCGATCGGGAACCACGATGGGCTGATCACCGTCAGGACTGGGACGCAAGTCGTGGATGGCGCGTATATCCGGCAGCACCCGCAAGCGGCGAACATGCAGCCAGGCGAATACGTCCTGCTTGAAGTCCGCGATGATGGCTGCGGAATGGATACGGCCGTTCGGGCTAAGGTTTTCGACCCGTTCTTCTCGACGAAGTTCACCGGACGTGGTTTGGGGTTGGCGGCCGTAGCCGGTATCGTGCACGGCCACAAGGGCGCCATTGTCGTGACCAGCGCACCGGGGAAAGGAAGCACCTTTGCGGTACTGTTGCCGGCTGCAGCACACACGGCGGAACGAACGCCGTACGAGGCAGCAAGAACCGCTGTGAACGGGTCGGGAGTAGTCCTGGTCATCGACGACGAACAAGTCGTGCGAGATATGGCGAAACGGGCTCTGGAAGTGAACGGCTACACCGTTCTGGTCGCGGATGGTGGCTTGGCAGCGATCGACGTCTTGAAACGGCATCCGGCTAACATCGATCTCGTCGTCCTCGATTTAAGCATGCCGGGTATGAGCGGTGAGGACGACGAGATCGATGTTAGCCGGATGCCATGTCAACGACGCCGGCTGCAGCTTTGGCGAGCGGTTGCTCGCAATGAACGTTTCCACAAAATCAAAGAAGATGTGGACGCAACTGGCGCACACACTTGATGAGATCGCACCGGGCGGCGAACCGAAGCCGCCATCGGAAATGATCACTTCTGTCGTAGAAGCGATCTACGACGACTACGCGAAAGTGAATTTCCCCAATTATCAACTTCGCCGGGAAGACCTCGACCAGCTCGCCGCATTCGCCCGCCAATTCAATGACATACACGAGTTTCTCTCGCAGTTGGCGTTGATCACTAACGTAGACGCGGAAGCGGCGCCGGTTCAGGGAAATGAGAAAGAAGCGGTCAATCTATCCAGCGTGCATCAGGCAAAAGGGCTCGAATTTCATACCGTCTTCGTGATCTGGTTGACGGACGGCATGTTCCCCAGTAGCCGCTCGCTCGATACCCGCGATGCGCTGGAGGAAGAACGGCGGTTGTTTTATGTGGCGATCACACGAGCGCGTGATGAGCTTTATCTCACCTACCCGCACATGCGCCTGAGCGGCGGCTACAGCGACGTGTTCCAGCGGCCATCGCGTTTTCTGCAAGAAATTCCAAACGACCTGGTCGAAGACTGGCAGGTGAAAAGAGGCCGATCTTGAGCCACGGATTAACACGGATGAAACACGGATAAGAATATGCTTGAGGTTGACGATTCGGAAGGACGCACGCTTCTGCACGAAGCAACCACTAGCAAAATCATTGGCGCTGCGTTCGAAGTGCACCATCAGCTCGGCCACGGATTTCTCGAGCGCGTTTACCAACGCGCACTGCAAGTAGAGTTGCTTCAACACGGCGCAACAGCCGAATTGGAAAAGCGTATTCAAGTGCACTACAAAGGAGCCATTGTGGGCGATTACGACATGGATGTACTGGTCGACAGTTGTGTGGCTGTCGAAATCAAAGTCGTGCCGCAATACGACAAACGTGATGAAGCACAGTTGTTGAACGAACTGAAAGCCACGGGGCTGAAGGTTGGTATGCTCGTCAATTTCGGGCGAACGAAAGTCGAGTACAAACGTCTCGTTTTCTAAATCCGTGTTTCATCCGTGTCTGAATGAATCTGTCGCTGGAAAAGAAGATTGCCGGAGTTCTCGTGCCGCTGTTTGCGTTGCGCGGAGAGAACGATTTGGGAATCGGTGATCTCGGCGCGCTGCGAGAGTTCATTGATTGGATTGTAGAAATCGGATTTACGCTTATTCAGCTTCTCCCAATCAACGAAACCGGTGCGGATAACAGCCCTTACAATGCAATCAGTGCGATGGCGATCGACCCAACGACTCTGCACCTCGCCCCAGGGTCACCCGAGGACTTAGCGCGCGAAGACTTTGAGGGTGTACTTGCGCGAGTCGAACTTCCCAGCCTGCGCCGTGGCCGCGTAAAATATCAACAGGCTAAACAATTAAAGCAGGCCCTTCTTGAGAAGGCGTTTACGAATTTCTCCGCTCACGCCGATGAAGAACGACAATTAGAATTCAAGAGATTCTGCGAAGACGAATCCACCTGGTTGCACGATTATGCGCTCTTCCGCGTTCTCATCGAGGAAAATAACGGTAGCGCTGCATGGGATCGATGGCCGTCTCCGCATCAAAGCAGTGAAAATGCTCGCAATTGGATACGCGATCTCCCGCCCGACACACAGGCGACCCTTACAGCACGCGGAGACTTCTTTTGTTACGTGCAATGGATCGCTCACCAGCAATGGCGAGACATCAAAGCGCATGCCGAACAAAGCGGTGTGGCGCTGATGGGCGACATTCCCGTTGGCATTAGTTATTACAGCGCCGACGTTTTTTCCCGCCCGAATGAATTCATGCTCGACTGGTTCGGTGGCGCGCCTCCTGAACCTTTATTTAAGGACGATGCGTTCACGCAAAAATGGGGCCAGAACTGGGGCATTCCGCTCTATCGCTGGGACGCGATGCGCGCGAACAATTTTCTATGGTGGCGTGAACGGGTCCGCGCTATTCGACGCATATTTCACCTGTTCAGGGTAGATCACGTGCAGGGATTTTATCGGATCTATGCCTTTCCCTGGCGGCCGGAGAGAAACAACGAATTCCTCCCATTAAATCAGCATCAGATGCTGGAGCTTACAGGCGGTCGCGCTCCACACTTTGTTCCGCACAATGACGACACGTTTGAAAACCGCGATGCGAACAAACGCGACGGCGAAGAATACCTGCGAGCCATATTAGAGGAAGCCGGCGCCGCGCGCGTGGCCGGCGAAGATCTTGGCGTCGTGCCTGATTACGTGCGGCCCAGCTTGCAATCGCTCGGGATCGCGGGATTCAAAATTCCGCAATGGGAAATCCGTGATGGATTGATCATTCCTGGGGAAATGTATGAGCGGTTGTCGGTGGCAACGTACGCGACACATGATCATGAGCCAATTCGGGCCTTGTGGGAAGAGGCGCTGAAGCGCCGACAGTCCGACACAGGAGAACAAGCGCGAGCTACACTCGAAAAGATCGCGCTTTTCGCCGGAGTGGATTTCAAGATCAACCAGTTCAATTACGAGAAGGATTATTGTCCCGCCATAATGGACGCGCTTTTCAGATGTAACTCCTGGATCGCAATCGTCATGATTACCGACCTGCTCGCGCGCAAATACCGGTTCAATGTTCCCGGGACGCGGGCGAACTTGAATTGGACGCGGCGAATTCAGCGGCCGATTGCAAAGCTCCGCTCCAGCCGGAAAGAGCAAAAGCGAATGCACTTGGTTCACGAGCTGCTGCTGAAAGCCGGACGCGCTTGACCGGCAGATCTAACCGCTCTTCTCAATCGGTGCGCCGACTTTGTTGCCCCACTCGGTCCACGAACCGTCGTAGTTGCGAACGTTGTTCAGGCCTAACAAGTAGGTGAGCACAAACCAGGTGTGACTGGAGCGCTCGCCGATTCGGCAATAGACGACCGTGTCTTTGTCGGGGCTGACGCCGCACTGATCGAAATAGATCTTTGCCAGTTCCGACGCGGGCTTGAACGTGGCGTCATCGTTGGTGGCCGTCTTCCACGGCATGCTCTTTGCCCCTGGAATGTGACCGCCGCGCAGCACGCCTTCCTGTGGATACTCAGGCATGTGCGTAATCTCACCTCGATATTCACCTGGCGAACGCACGTCGATCAGCGGCTTACCACCCTTGCTCTGCGCCAGCGCTTCATCAAAAAATGCCCGAATCTCCTTATCGAAGCGTTTCTTTGGCACAGGATAAGTTGTTTCGGCGTATTTTGGAATCTCACGCGTCATCGGACGGCCTTCCGCTTTCCATTTGTCGCGACCGCCATTGAGGATTTTCACCTTGTCATGGCCGAACAACCGGAACGCCCAAAGCGCGTAACACGCCCACCAGTTCGCTTTGTCCCCGTAGAAAATACAAGTTGTGTCCGGCGTAATGCCATGACGGCTGCAAAGCCGTGCAAACTTGTCCGGTGAAATGTAATCGCGAATCAGCGGATCCTGAAGATCAGCGCGCCAGTCGATGTGCACCGCGCCAGGGATATGCCCGGTGTCATAAAGTAAAATGTCCTCATTCGATTCGATGATCCGGACCCCGTCATCCTTAAGATGTTTCTCCAGCCAATCGGTCTCCACCAGCGCTTCCGGATGAGCGTATTGCGTAGGATGCGTAGCCATAGCAAATTTTCGGTCGCACCACGGAAAGGAGCAAGAAGTTAATGCGCAATCCGTGTACGCGGGATTGTTTGCGTGCGTTTGAAGCGAGGTCTCTTGCCAATCGAAGGCGGAGCGTCTAAACGTGCGTCGCCAAATTCAGTATTCGCTATGTTTTCATCAATCGTATTTGAGCTTCTGAACAAGCCCGCCGCGTTGGTCGCCAGGCCCCTGCTCCCCACAACGAGTTCGAAAGTCGTATTCTTCGGCGTCCTCCTTGCGCTCCTGATCGGAGGCGCTCTTTATCTCCAAAAAAAGCGGTCTGACAGAATTGAGGCGGCCACTCGTGCCCTCGGTTTCACTTTTCGGCGCTGGCGACGAAGGAAGACAAGGCGCTTATTGTCGGCTCGCATCTTGCCAAGGCAGGGTACGCCCGCAGCGTTCATAACGTTCTTCAGGCGTCGGATCCGGCTGAGCTGGCCATGTTTCTTTTTGATTATTCCTACGCGGTCGGGACCATCAAAAACCACGATCGGTCTATTGGGCAAACCATTATCCGCATGCAGTCACCGCTGCTGCGGCTGCCGCCATTTTCCATTTCACCGGAAAACACCTTTTCGGAAATCGGCGAAGTTTTCGGCTATTCGGATATCAACCTTTCCGAAGCGCCGGAGTTTAGTAGGAAATACCTGTTGCGCGGAGCTGATGAGGCAGCGGTCCGGCAGCTTTTTAACGGCTCTATCATTCAGTTTTTTGAGCAGGAGCGGGATTTGACGGTGGAAGCGGCGGGCGATCTGATGTTTCTTTATCGCTACAACAAAGTAGTTAAGGCGGAAGAGATGGGAACTTTTGTGGAAATCGGTAAACGGACTCTGGCATTGCTGCTTCAGGCCCAGGTGGTGGTTGCCTAACGAGTAGCCATAGGGAAATCTCTGCTGGCACTCGCACCGAGCAAGGGATTTCGCTTCGTTAGCCGCGGTCGCCGCGACAACCGCGTACAGGGGTTATTTCAATATCGAATCAGCTGGATTAGCCACGCCGTTTTTGATCACGGTCTCGATATCAGAAGTATGAGCGATGTCGTCCAAAGGATTTGAATTGAGGATCACAAGATCGGCGAAATAACCGTTTTGGAGATTGCCGATATGCGCACCCGTTTCGCCGCCGAAAAGTTTCGCACCGTTTGCCGTGGCGCATTGCAGTATCTGCATGGGCGTGAGCCCGGCTTCTTTCATCAACTGAAATTCGCGGAAGAGGGCAGGCCCGTGAATGGTTCCGATGTTCCCCGCATCAGTTCCTGCGGCGATTGTCACACCGGCTTCTTCGAGCTTGTTCAAATTCGGCAGCGCGATGTCGTACGTCTTCTGAATCCGATCAAGCGCGGTTTTCGGGTCAGCCAGGGCGTCTTTAACTCTTTGTGGCAGTTTGTCTTGAGGAATCTTTGTCACATCGAGTGACGCGATCACTTCCGCGTTGCCCCACTTTTGTTCCTCTGGAGTGAGATTCAATTGGTGCGAAAACGTTCTGCCGTACCGTTCAAACACCACCAGCGTCGGACACAAAATGACGTGACGATCCTTCAACAGCTTCACAAACGCGTCATCGATTGGTTGATCGATCACGCTATGGACGAGGACGTCTGCGCCTTCCTCCACTGCCGCGCGCGCAGTCTCAAGCTCAGTCGCGTGCACCGCGACGCGAATCTTGTGTGCGTGACTCTCTTCGATCGTCGCGCGGACGATCGGCCGGAAGGCATCGACGGGATGATCTTTGTCGACGATGTACCAGATCTTCACCAAATCCGGTTTTTGCTCCGCCAGTTTGCGAACGAACTCGCGCGCCTGCTCGGGGGTATCGATTTTCACGATCGGCGGATCGCCGAGATCCAGTTTCTCGCGCGAGACGCTTGAGATGAGCGGGCCCGCCACGGCTACGCGCGGGGCTTTTGCGGTTGCATTGGCTTTCTTGCGAACCTCGAAGTTCCACATCGGTCCACCGACATCAACGACGCTGGTGATGCCGCTGCGAATGTAGCGCGCGAAAATATCGTCCAGATGCGATTTAATCCACGCGACTTCGTCTTTGTACGGGCGAATGCTGTTAAAATCGGCGCCATCCGGCCGCGTGAACAAATCTGCCGATTGAAAAAAGTGTACGTGCGTGTCGATGTAACCCGGTAGAATGAATTTGCCGACGCAACTGATCTGTTTCCCGAGAGTTGCAGCGTCCTGTTTGCCCATCGAAACGCGCTCAATCTTGTCGCCGTTGATAACAACAGTCGCGTTAGGCAACACTTTGCCGTCGGCCGGATTAATCACAGTCGCACCGACGAGCGCAATTTTTTCAGCGCG
>DATARG010000055.1:0-8863 GCA_036264275.1 Candidatus Udaeobacter sp.
TTGCATTCCATTGTCACTCGCGCCAAGTATGGCCGCTTCGCTGGAACGCATGTCCCGGGCGACTTTGTCGAAGCGCCATCGCAGATGCTGCAGAACTGGGTTTGGGATAAGAAAGTGCTGGACACTTTCGCTGCCGATTACCGCGATTCTTCTAAAAAAATTCCGGCAGAGATTGTCAAAAAGCTCAACGACGCGAAGCTGGCGAATGCCGGCGTGCTTTATCGACGCCAGTTCGCGTTCGCCTCGCTTGATCTTGCCCTGCACGATCCACATCCGGAAGAGATGCCATACGATTCGGTGGCCATATCGAACCCGATCTTGGAGAAAGTTTTTTTGCCGATCGATCCGAGTACAACGTTCGTCTCTTACTTCGGTCATCTGAACGGCTATGATGCCGGTTACTACGGCTACGCCTGGGCGGACGCGATTGCCGCCGATATGGCGACCGTTTTTGAAAAGGCCAAGGATGGTTACCTCGATAAACAGGCCGGAATGAAATTGCGCCGCGAAATTTACGAGCCCGGCGATTCGCGTGATGTCAATGAATCGATCGAAAAATTCCTGGGCCGAAAACAATCGATTGAACCTTTTCTGAAAAAAATCGGCATCGGCCCGCCGGATAAAAAGAAGGCCGCAGCCGCGCCATCACAAGAAACCAGATAGCGAATCTGCGACTACACTTGCACTGCGGCAAATTAGATGATTCAGTCGATTCGCAGTTACTAAAAACCTGAATGGGCTCGCTTAAAAAAAGAAGGAAAGCAAAGATTGCCAAGCACAAGCGCCGCAAACGCATGAAGGCGCACCGGCATAAGAAGCGATTGCGGTATAAGCTCTAAGCTAGGGTGTAATTCTCGCTGTAGGCGAAGCGAGCATCCCTGGTTTGCCGAACTCGCCAGAAAGATAAGATTAAAGCGTGAGGGAGCAGAAAAAGTGCTGCGTTTGCTGCGCCTGCCAAAAACTTCTCTTCGCGCTCAGTTTTTTGGTTGCAGCGACCGTTGTGGAGGCGCAGGTGCCTAAGGCTTCACCTGCAAAAGTTCCTCGCGCCCATCCTGGAAAATCTTTGGGACGCCACGCCGATTCGGTCACGTCGAAACCGGCTACAGACCTCGCGTTGCGCCCGCAAGCGATGCACAAAGCAGACGCGCTCGCGCATTTCGTTGAGGGACTGGGGTTTGAGGAAAATGGTGAGATGGAGCGCGCGCTGGATGCGTATCGCAAAGTGCTCAATGTCGATCCGGGGCAGTCGGAGCTCGCCTCGCGCGTCGCCGGTTTGCTCATACAGCAGGATGATTTTCCACAAGCAATCGATGTCCTCAAAGATGCAATCAAGGCAAACCCGAATAACGCCGAGCCATATCAGCAACTTGCTTTCATCTACACGCGGTATCTGAAGAGAACGGACCAGGCGATCGATTACGCCAATCGCGCCATCGCTCTGAATCCCGGAGACGTAGAAGGTTATCAGCGCCTGGTTGAAATCGAACTTGCAGCCGGACAAGAGAAAAGCGCAGTAGAGGCCCTCGATCGCGCTCTCAAAGTTCATAGCAGTGATCCGAACTTTTGGACGCATCTCGGAAAGCTTTACGTGGCCATTCTCTTTAAGTCCGATTCACAGCCGAAACCTGATGAACTGAAGAAGATTAACGAAGTTTTCAAAAGAGCGGCGGAACACGCGGGTGATGATCCGACCATCCTCAAGGAAGTAGCGGATTACTACGCAGCATCGCAGCAACTAAAGGAAGCGATCCCGCTTTATTTGCGTGTTCTCGAACTGCAACCGGATGACGCAAATGCCCGAGAAAAATTAGCGACGGGCTTCGTACTGACCAATCAAAGAGACAAAGCGGTTGAAATGCTCGAGCAAATCATCAAAGAACACCCCGAAAAATATCAGCCATATGATTTATTGGCCCAGGTGCTCGACGAGGAAGCGCGATCGCTTCAGCGCGCAAATAAGATCGAGGAAGCGAAAGCGAAGTTCGCCAAGGTCGCCGTTAATTACGAGCAAAGCCTTTTAATCAATCCAAGCCACGCCGGCACCTATGTGCGCCTGGCGGAGTTGTTCCTCGGACCGTTAAAAGACGCTGACCGGGCCGTGAAATTACTGGGCGACGCGCGGCGCCGATTTCCAGGCGCCCCAGAGATTGTTTATTACCTGGCGATCGCGCAGCGCGAAGCAAAACAAAGCCAGCAAGCGGTGGCGACGTTTGAGGAGGCGCTGCACGAAGCGCAACTCGATGAAGATGACGACTTCGTAAACGCGAAGTTTTACTTCAATTATGGAGCGGCTGCCGAACAGGCGGGCTTGTACGACAAGGCCACCGATTTACTTCGTAAATCAATTGCGCTTGATCCAGAGAACTCAGCCGAGGCCTGCAATTATCTCGGTTTCATGTGGGCTGATCACAATATGAACCTGGACGAAGCTGAAACGATGATCAGACGCGCTTTAGCGACCGAACCGAATAATGCTTCCTACCTAGATAGCCTCGGTTGGGTAGAATTTCGGAAAGGTCAGTTTGATCGAGCGTTGGACGACCTGCTCCGGGCTGCGAAATCTGCAGAGCGCGACGATCCGGTGGTGTTTGAACACATTGGGGACACTTATTTGAAATTGAATCGGACTCGGGAAGCATTGGAAGCCTGGCAGAAAGCACTGGCGCTGGATCCGAAAAATAAAAATCTCGCGGATAAGATCCAGACTACAAAGAAGACTACCGGCAAGAATTTACCGGAAGACACTAATCTTACCTAACGAGTGAGCTAAGATCGCTTACTGCAACGCTGAAGGTGCTATTCGGACGTTACGTTTGGGCTCGGCGTTTGCGGACACAATCTTTGTCACTTGAAACGCCTCTTACACCTGAAGAAATCGAATTACCGGCTCATGGTTAGCGCAGCAAAAAGTGTGCATGAAAGGGAGAACTGGATCGAGGGGCCTCGAGACAGCACACCAGATTCGGGATCACCTCGAGCAGGCCGGAGAGGCAAGAGACCGGCAATCGTCTAGCGGCATGCAATCGCCGTCTCAACCGCCTGGGAGGGGTCGCCTGGCCGTTGTCATTGCGGGCTTGGCAATCACTTTACTGATAGGCGTTTCCTTCTTCACTTACGGCTCAAAATTGTACGAGACATGGCGTGAACGCCATTTGCTAAAGCAAGCAACTGCACTCTTACAGGAGGGGAAGCTCAGCGAAGCAGCACAAATGGCACACGAACTCGCCGGTCGTCATCCAGATTCCCTGGCAGCGCTGTCGATCCTGGCGGACACAGCGGAAAGACAAAACCTTGAAGAGGCCGTTGCCTGGCGCGAGCAGATAGCGCGGTTGTTGCCAAAGGATCCGGAGAGTCAGCTCAACCTTGCGTCCGCAGCGCTCCGGTTTGGGAAGCTCGATCTTGCTCGCGAAGCGCTTGATCGAGTCTCTCCGAGCGATCGGGACAGCGCGTCCTTTCATGTCGTTGCTGGGTGGCTGGCGCGTGCAGAAGGCAATTTTGTCGAGCAGGAGGAGCAATTCGCTGCTGCGGTAAACAGAGAACCAAAGAATGATCTCTATCAATTCAATCTCGCAGCACTGCAGATTCGCTCCAAGGATCCCAAAAAGAGCAATACCGCGCGCGAGACGCTCGAGCGACTTAGCAGCATAGCGCCGTACCGAACTGGAGCGCTCAGAGCATTGCTCAATGATGCTGTCGAACGCAGTGACCTCACAGCGGCGGATAGCTTTGCGGAACAGCTCCAAATGTCGCCAGAGGTCGCATTCAGCGATTACCTGCTCTGCCTGAATTTTTATCGAAAACTAGACGAGAAAAAATTCCGGCGACTTCTTGAGAAAGTAAAACCGTTTGCGGCGCGCAATGCATCCGATCTTGCATCATTGATCGACTGGATGAATCAGAATCGACTCGCTGGAGACGTTGTGAAGTGGGTCGACAATTTGCCGGCGACACGACTGAATTCGCCCCCAGCGTCTGTTGCAGTCGCGGATGCTTATTCGACCGTGAAGAATTGGTCGCGTCTGAAGCGCTGGACGCGGACCGGAAATTGGGGCGACGCCAAATACCTGCGTCTGGCGTACGACGCCATTGCGGAGCAACACTTGCGTTCGAACAGCGTTTCGAAGACCAGCTCGGAATTCGAAGCGCTTTGGCGATCTGCCAAGGAACTATCACGGTCCGAGCCGCAACGTGAGCTTACGCTCGCCCGGCTCGCCACGAAATCGCAACTGACGAACCAGGCCGAAGAACTCTGGGTGCGCATCAAAGAAAATCCCACGATGCGCCGCGAAGCGCTCGACAATCTTCGCCAAATGTATCGAGCCAAGGACGAAACGACTAGACTCTATGACGTTCTCCAACAGCTTCATGAGACTTCGCCTAACGAGGCAACGATTGCGGCAGACCTCGGGCGGCTAGGCTTGGACCTCGGCGAAAACACAGAACGCTCACATCAACTGGCGAAAGAGGCTTATGACCGTGCGTCGAATGACATCGGTTGCGCCGTGACCTACGCATTTTCACTTCATCGCCTTGACAAAAATGCAGAGGCCCTTGCTATCGTCCAAAGTCTGCCACCCGACCAATTGCGGGAGCCGCACGCAGCCGTTTACGTCGCACTGGTGCTGGCCGCTGGAGGCGAACTCCAGGCAGCAAAGGATTACGTCGATGCTGCCGAGAACGGCAAAATCTATCCGGAAGAAAAGACGGTGCTTGAAGAAGCGAAGACGAAACTTATCGCAGCGTCCGCAATTCCTTCGCCGGCAGAATCGCGGCCGCCCAGCGCAACGCCGCCGCTGTAGGAATCACGGTTCTTTGTCAATTGCATTTGTCCAATCCGCGATGTCCTTCTCATTCATCTGAACACGCTCTTCTAATCGCGCATCTCGCAGTCCCCAGTCCTGTACATCCACCAAATACTGCTGACGCGAAAGCAGCGTGCCGCGGCATAATTGCTCCGGCCCGGAAGTCCTCGCTTCGCTCCGGAGGCGCGTAATCAAATCCTCCATGATTGCCGCGGGGACTTCAGCGCGTTCCCCGGGATAAATGTAGCCGAACAGTACCAAATGGCTGAGCAATACGCGCCAATCAGGACCAAACCGGCGAACCAGGTGCGCCCAGTCAATATCGGATGCGCAGCAGCGAAGAATGTGCGCGATGTCGGCGCCATCGAACCGTTCGCGTTCCATGATGTAGGCTTTCATCCAAATCATTTCTTCCGGTGCACACAGTTTCACCGGCACGCCCAAGAGCTCGTCATCGCGCGCGCGATCGAACCACGAATCATCCACTTCGCACAATCCATTGCCGGCACGAAAAATCAGGTCAAGGATATCTCCCTCGTACGTCGCCTTGGCCAGCCAGTGCGGGAATGGTACTTCTGTTTTGTAGTCCGCTCGCGCTAATGCGCGGAGCGCAGCCTTCACATGATTTGGTCGAACATAGAGATCGAAATCCTTGGTGCTACGCGATACACCTCCGCATACCTCCACCATGTACGCGCCGCCGATCAGAAATGGAACCCCAGCAGCATGCAACGTTGCCACTGATCTGCGATGGAATTCATTAGCCCTGCCTGCGCCATGGATGGCTTGAGGTTCGGGGGCTGTGCTTAGAGTCATCACTCATCAATTACGCACTGGCACCGCGCCGCGCGTGCACGATCTGGGGATATCCTTACGCGAAACGTCCATCCGTAGTCGCCGTTTCGTTTCTTAAAGCAATGGCAAAACGAACGTTGCGTATCGCTGCGACTGCAGATCTTCACTACGCAAAACATTCGCGCGGAAAAATGCATGATGCGCTTGCCGAGATTTCCGGAAGCGCGGACGTGCTGTTGCTCTGTGGCGATCTCACAGAGTACGGACTCCCCGAAGAAGCGGAGGAACTTGCCGCGGATATTCGCAGCGCGGTCAGAATCCCGTGTATCGGCGTAATTGGGAATCATGATTATGAATCCGGCAAGCCGGAAATTGTCGCGAACATCCTCGATCAGACCGGCGTGACGATGCTCAACGGCGAAGCAATCGAAATCGCCGGTGTTGGTTTTGCCGGAATCTGCGGGTTCGGCGGCGGTTTCGGCCGGCGGATGCTGAACGCGTGGGGCGAGCCGCTGATTAAGCAATTTGTACAGGAATCAATCAGCCATGCCATTCGCCTTGAGCAGGCGCTTGTGAAGCTGCAAACGGAATGCAGGATTGTGGTCCTGCATTACTCTCCAATTCGAGCGACGTTGCAGGGCGAAGATCCTGAAATCTACGCTTTCCTCGGCTCCAGTCGTCTCGAAGAACCGATCAACCGGTTCCGAGCGACGGCCGTCTTCCACGGTCACGCACACAACGGAAGTACTGAGGGTAAAACTTCGACTGGCATTCCCGTTTACAATGTCTCCGCGCCAGCACTGCACAAAACCGGAAAACCATATCGGATCGTGGAACTGTAGGATGTCTGCGTCAGACGCGATCGCCAGACAAAAAGGCTGTTGCAACAACGTGCCAGCCCTCTACGTCTGCGCGCGATTGTGTGGGCGAAATGCAGCGCACAGCTTTAATCCTATCGAAAGTTACTTCGGAAAGCGGAATACTGATTGAAGCTGCCAGTTCGCGCCGAGCTGTGGCCGCCAATTTCTTGTAGAGCAAACTCAAGTGCGGATTTAGTTCGTACTGCAACGAATCGTTCGCCGCCGCACGAATGGTGTCATTGGTCTTCCGTAGTTCCCCGCTCATAGCGAATTGCACAAAGAGTGTCTTGATAAATTCATCGGACTGATCCGTTACAAAGGGTGTCAGCCCGATGGGTTTGCATTTTCGCGAAGTTTGCCCAAGCGCGTTCTTAGCGGCGTCAGCGCGATCTGCTCCGACATGAATCGTCGCGTGCGGTTCAAAAACGGGCGCATCGTGTCGGCGAGCTAGATCGTTAATGATTCGCTGAAAAAAGCTGTGTGCCGGCTCGGACGGAATGAGCCAGTATGCAATGACGCTTTGTCTGGTCACGAGACCACTACCGGTTTCGATTCAAGTCCACTTCTGCAGCTCAACGATGTTTCCTTCAGGATCGCGCGCATAAACCAGACGAATCAGACCGACGCCTTTTACTTCCGCCGTGGCAACTTCTCCCACTGCGCCTCCACCGGCTGCGATTACTGCTTGTAGCGCTTCATCCACATCGTCCACCGCGAATGCAATGTGGCCGAAACCGCACTCGTTAGCTTGCGGTATTCCGCGTTCGATCAACTGATCGTACCTGAAGATCTCCAGCGTAGGTCCATCGTCATCATATCCAGGCAACCGAAGATGAACGCCACGCAGACGGGCGTTCGGAACCGAATTCACTCTGTCAAGCCACGCCGCAGACAAATCACGTTCGGGACCTTTAGGGTTGCATCCGAACACTTCGCTATAAAAATGGACCAGCTTCTTCCAATCTCTCGCAATCAAATTGGTGTGCACATATTTCGCGCGGATTGGCATTCCTACAGTCTGTATTTGCCAACGTTCACACAGGGCAAGCGAAAAGCGATGGCAGGACGCATTGCGCTGCTTAACCACTTCATGCAAAATACCAACACGCTCGACGTTGTTTCGCGAAGCTTTGGGAGTGCGCACGCATCCTGGCGTCGCTTTGAAATCGGCGCTGTCGATGTTTAAAGTTCGTGAGTAAACATATTTTATGCCGACGAATGTTTTGGGAACGGAATTGAAGTGTTGTTGTCGCGAACCAATGACCGGTTTTTATCGCGATGGCTATTGCCGAACAGGACCAGAGGACGTGGGCCAGCATACGGTTTGCGTCCAGGTCACGGAGGAATTTCTGGATTTCTCCGTATTGGATGGAAACGACTTGGTCACGCCGCGTCCCGAGTGGGGTTTTCCCGGCTTGAAACCAGGCGACAAATGGTGCGTGTGTGTCACGCGCTGGAAAAGCGCGCTTGATCACAACCGCGCGGCGCCCGTGGATCTGGAAGCAACGCATGCCTCCGCGCTTGAGTTCGTAACGCTGGAAGAACTAAAGGCGCACGCGCTAACGCAAGCCTAACAAAGTCGAAACACCGCCGCGGTTGAATCCGATTGGGTTTGCCGCCACGCTAAGGGCGAATTGAAGCTTCCTTTTAGTCTGTTCCTGGCGCTCCGGTATTTGAAACCGAAGCGTACCTTTCTCTCGATCATCACCCTAATCTCGATCATTGGCGTGATGCTCGGTGTGACTGTGCTGATTCTTGTGATTGCGGTCATGACCGGATTCGATCGGGAGCTGCGCCAGAAAGTCATTGATTTCGACGCGCATATTCTGGTCACGTCCGAGGACGTCTTAAAAGATTGGCGTCCGCTCAAGGCGAAAATCGATAAGACGCCAGGCGTGGTTGCCACCGCTCCTTATGTGCAGGGACCGGTAATTGTGGAATACCACAACCGGCGACTCGCACCGTTGATTCGCGGAATTGACCCCGGGCAGGAAGAGAAAGTCATTCCCCTTCAAAAGTTCATCAAATTTGGTGAGCTCGATCTGGAAGGCGAATCGGCTGTGCTCGGGATTGAACTGGCGCAAAGACTCGGCGTTAACGTGGGCGACAAGGTGACAATTTATTCGCCAGGAAATCTTGGTCAGGTTCTCGACAGCATTAAGAAGCTCGAGAACGCCAAGGGTGAAGAAGAAAAAAAAGCGATCGACGAATTACGAGATGTGATTCTACCGAAAGAACTGACTGTCACCGGCATTTTTGAGACCGGACATTACCTGCACGATTCCGAATTTCTGCTCGTACCGGTTTACGTCGCTCAAGAACTATACGATCTGAGAATTCGGATTTATAAGCGTTTTTGCTGCTTTACATCGCTCGCACGGGACTTCGGCGAGCTCAGTCGAGCCG
>DATARG010000089.1:0-27774 GCA_036264275.1 Candidatus Udaeobacter sp.
AACTCGATCGTGAAATGCTTCAAATCGCCGGAGGTAGAGAACTTCGCTATGCGGAACTGTCGCAACGCGACCTCCATGGCTTCAAGCTCTCGGCCTTTCAGCTCTACGTCTGCCGCGATCTTCTCGGAGTGCATGGGCGGCACAGTGCGCATGTCAATCGCATGCGCGGGGCGCAGCCCGCACACGAGTGCGAGAAAAAGGAGAAGGCGCGCAGTCATCTAACGAGAATTAGACGAACATTCGTAATAAAAGGCGAACATTTCTTCGTCTAACAATCGCTATACGGCCACTTGCTTCCACGCCGTGGCGTAGGCGCGGACGGGCGAAGCGAAGCCTTTGAGCGCCAGTTCGCCGATTTCTTCAAATGAAAGTCCTTTTCCGATGCACAGCTCGGCGATCGCGTTCGACACAAGAATCTGTTCGGGCTGCGCATGAGCGCAGAGACGTGCGGCCAGTTGAACTGTTGATCCAAACAAATCGTTATTCTGTTCGACAGGTTCGCCGGCTGCGGCGCCGACTCGGACCTTGAGGGGGCGATCGGGATTTGCCTGTGCATGCTTGTCCAGTTCGCGCTGGATCTGAATTGCACAGCGAACCGCGCCCGCTGCCGAAACGAATGACGCCATGATCCCGTCCCCAGTATGCTTTATTTCGCGACCGCCAGATGCAGTCAACGCATCGCGAACAATTGTGTCGTGTACGCCGAGCACGGCTAGCGCCGCTTCATCCCCGAGCAATTGAGTTAATGTTGTGGAATTAACAACGTCCGTGAAAAGGACCGTTCGGATGCCGGGATCGCGGGCATCCGCTCCGCCGCCGGGAAAAATGACGGCTCCCGCTGCATTTGTTTCGACGCCGCCTAAAAACCCTTCTGCGAGCTCAGGCTGCACCTCTATAATCTTATCGGGCATCAAACCATGGGCTTCACGGTGCACTTGCTCTGCCGCCTCCGCATTTGGCGCGTGGCAAAGGCAAAAAATCTTACCGGCCTTCTCGTTGACCCAGTATCTGGTGTACTCGACGCCATATTTTTTCTGCGTTTCCATGTCTTTCGCGTGAGCCTTTGCGACATCTTCCGCGTTTGCTCCGCCCGGGAGATTGTGGATGTCCATGTATAACGGCATAGGCGCTGATTCTAGCGAGATATAACGCGGTGCAAAACGCTGATCTCCGCAGGTTGACTCAACGTTTGGTAAACAACGCAGTAGCGCTCGGTCAGACGAAGCAGTGTTGCGATCTGCTCTTCGGTCGCGTCGGTGTTCAGATCGAAATGCAATCGAATCTGCTTAAAACCGACTGGGACATCTTTCGAAACGCCGAGTGTTCCGCGAAAATCGATATCGCCTTCAGCGCGAATTGTTGCGTCACGTAGCGGAATGCCAAGTGCGGTGGCGACCGCACTCAACGTTACGCCCGCGCAGCCGACCAGCGCTTCGAGCAACATGTCGGCAGAACAGGCGCTTTGGCCATCCCCGCCAGTCGCCGGATGAAGCCCGGCTTCAACGCGCGCTTTCCCGGTTTCGATTTTGCACGTCATGTTTTGGCTGAGTCGTCCTTCGGCCGTCAACGTGACCAATGCGGTCTCGGGCCGCTCGCGATACTGCACTTTCAGCGGCGCTTGCAACGATCTCAACTCGTCAGCTGTCATTGCTAGTCGCTTTCCTTCCGTTGTAGGGGCGTTTGTGTCAAACACTTGCTTTTCGACCTCGTCGGGACGCCAAGGTCCCTCCCACATTGTGACAGACTAACTCGGCTTAATGTTTTGGTTCACGCGGAAGAAATTGTCGGGATCGTATTTCTCTTTGATCGCGACCAGGCGGTCGTAATTTCCGCCGTAGGTTTTCTTCACCCGTTCCTCGCCTTCGTCGCCCATGAGGAAGTTTACGTATGCTCCGCCCGCAGAAAACGGATGCACCGCATCATAATAGCTCTTGGTCCACGAAACGATTTTGTCCTTGTTCGCCGGATCAGGATCAACGCCGACGATGACTTGGGCCCAATTGGCGTCGCGATAGTTCCACGCCGTATCGTTTTTGCCTACGCGTGCTGCGGCGCCGTTGATCGGATACATGTGCATGGTGGAATGCATCGTCGGAAGCGCTTCACCGAATCGAATGTTCTGTGCTATCGCGTCGTCGCTTATCTCGTTTAGAAAATCCGCACGCCAATACCATTGCAAACCGGGCGGATAAAGCGCATCGAACATGCTTTGCAACGCCGGCTGCGGCAGTGGCCCGACGAAATCCAGCGCAGGCTTTTTGAATGCTCGGATCGGCTTGAATGTTTCTTCTGCTTTCTCCTGTGGGCCAGCGTATGCCCAGACCACGCCGCACATTTTTTTCAGGTGCAGATGTTCGGGGAACGGCGGGGCTGGCGGGACGGTAAGAAAGGCGAAGAAGCCATTCAGGTCATCCGGTGCTGTCGGAATCAAATCGCGATACCATCTCATCACGTCGGCTGCCTCGCTCAACTCGTAAAGCATTGGGCCGGCATAGAGTGTGTCGATCGGATGCAATTTGAATGTGAACGACGTGACGACGCCAAAATTGCCGCCGCCCCCGCGAAGCGCCCAGAACAGGTCGGGATTTTCGTCGGCATTTGCTTTTACGAATTGTCCGTTCGCCAAAACAACATCGGCGGAGAGCAAATTATCGATGCTCAATCCGCATTTCCGAGTGAGATGACCGACGCCGCCGCCGAGGGTTAATCCGCCGACTCCAGTGGTGGAAATGACGCCGCTCGGCGTGGCAAGTCCGAACGCGTGCGTGGCATGATCGACATCGCCCCACACGCTGCCACCTCCAACCGTGACCGTGCGAGCAGTGGGATCGACTCGCGTGTATTTGATTCCCGCGAGATCGATCACGAGACCGTCATCGCAAATTCCCAGGCCGCCTGCGTTATGACCACCGCCGCGGATCGATACAAGCAGATCGTTTTCGCGAGCGAATTTTACGCACCGGATTACGTCGGCGACATCCACGCATCGCGCGATTAACCGCGGCTTTCTGTGGATCATTGCATTGTAGACCTTGCGGGCTTCATCATAATCTGCGTCGCCAGGTTGGATGAGTCCTCCTCTGAGGCTTTGTTTTAGTTCGGCGATGAAATCTTCGTTGAGCATAGCAAGAGAGTTGTAACCAGACAGTTATACCGTGTTGCCGGACGATCAAGGAGAGACGGTTTCACAGCCGTCGATTTTGGATTTCGGCTGCCCCCGCTCTCGCCGAAGCTACGGTGTGCAAGTCGCCGCTCCTTGCACTGCGGCGGCGCTCCTTTTCCATTGAAACCGAGATTCAGTTACGGTTAGCGTGTCGGCAGAGGCGACCCCGAATGTCTCTCCCATATAGATCCTGGTCACGGCGCGATTTCCTGAAACTCGCGGGCCGGGCAGGATTGTTCGGTGCTTTTCCAACGCTTGCCAGTGCAGCTGCTGCACTTGAGCCGGACATCATTTGCGTCTCGATCCTGCACACGACGGATTTGCACGGCCACATTTTGCCGACGTTCGATTACGACGGGACTGCTGATCGCGGCGGTTTCGCGCGCTGCGTCAGCCAAATTCGGCGCTGGCGTCGCCAAAATCCGAACTCAATCCTGATCGATGTCGGTGACGTGTATCAGGGCACCGAAGTCAGCCTCCGAAATAAGGGCGAACTAATGATCGATCTTTTCAATCACCTCAAATACGACGCGTGGGTGATCGGCAATCATGAATTCGATTGGGGAATCGAGCCGTTTACTCAAGCGCTACAAAAATCGGCAATGCCGGTGCTGGGGGCGAACACAACATTGGATGGAAAACCCGCCGGCTCATCTTTCGATTCGCAACATCCGTTCGGAAAGATTCAACCATTTATCGTTAGAGAAATTGCAGGTATCAAACTTGCAATTATCGGAATCACAACGCCGGGTATGTCGTTCTGGCTTCCGCGCGAGTTTACTGCCGGAATCGGTTTTCAACATCCTGTCGAGGCGGTGCGCCGCGCAATAGTGAAAGCGAAGAGCGAATGCGCGGACGCAATAGTGCTCACGGGTCACATGGGACTGAAGCCGCGTGCGGGCGGCGATGACTTTGCGAACACGGTGATGGCGTTAACTTCCGAGTTTCCGGATGTGGCAGTGTTCATCGCGGGTCACACTCACCAGGCCATACCAAGTCGCCTAACGAATCGGGTGCTTTTCACGCAGGCGGACCACTTTGGGATTCACGTGGGGCGTGTCGATCTATTGTTTGATAGGGACTCCAAAAAGTTGCTACGTCGTGACGCAGTCTGTGAAACGATGGACAGCCGTTTCGATCCGGATCAAGTGATTCTTTCGAGGGCAGGATCGCAGCTTGGTGAATCGGAAACAGCATTGGCACGACCGATCGGTGAATTGAGGGAGACCTTGCGCGCTCGCGGCCGGCGAGGTCAACCGAGTGAAATCGAAAAGCTGATTGGCAACGCGATTACAGAGACATTGGCGGAACGAAACGTTGTAGTCGATGCGGTCATGCATGGCGTTTTCGATCAAAACGCCAAACTTGCTGCGGGCCGAGTCACGGTAAGCGACGTTTGGAACATCATCCCATACGAAAACCTCATCGTTACCGCCTTGCTTTCACCTGATGAAATAAAAAGCGTGATTGAAGAAATGTATGCCAGCCATGAGCATCGAAGTTTGCTGGGGATCGAGGTAAAAATGGAGGGTGAGGGTCCCGATCGCAGGATCACCTCAATGACGTTCCCAGATGGGCGCACGCTGGAGCGCGACAAGAAATACCTGATCGCAGTCAACAGTTTCGACGCGTGCAGCGGCGGCCATCATTTCATGAAATTGCGCGCGTTGCTTGATCGGCCTGAGGCGAAATGCGTTCTGCACCCAGTGCAAACACGGGACGCGCTCATCGAGTATTTCCGGCGGCATAAAGTTGTGCAAAGAATTGTCGCGATACCCCGACTGGGGATCGCGGCGTGATCTCATCAGTTCGTCCTTGCAAAAAGATCGGCTTTCGCTTGCCTATTGCGCCATGCGGCTTGGGATGTTTTGTCTCGTTGGTCTATTGCTGAGCGTTAATTTGGCCTTGGCGCAGAACGCCAAACCCGGATCACCTTCTCCTTCACCGACACCGAAGCTGCCAGAGATCAGGCCAGCATTAATCGGAAGCGCACCAAATTCGCTAATCAATACGATAGACACCGCCGAGCTGATCAAGAAGGGACAAAAGGAAGCCGCGGTAATGTTTTCTTGTCTTGTCGCGCCGAGTGGCGAGGTGGTTCGCAGCGGTGCCTATCACGGTACACGCGGATCTGAACTTTTGGAGCAGGAGCTACTCAAACGGCTTGCGACTGCCAGGTTCATTCCAGCAGTCCACAATCACCAGCCGGTCGTCGCCGTTTTTTATGGGACCGTGAAATTCGCAATCGCAAATGGCAAACCGCGGCTGCGAATTTTTGCCAATCAGCAAGTCGAAGAAGTGGACAAGGAAACCGATTTCATCGACCCGGAACCGTACGTCGGGCAAAACCCAAAGGACCCGAATGACTCAAAGTTCACCGGTCTGCATTATCCCGAAACTGGCAGCGCGGTGGCGGTCACAGGCGTGGTGGAGCTTGCGTTGAAGGTTGATGCGAAAGGAGATCTGACGAACGCGCTGATCTTATCTGAGGAACCCCCGCTGCTTGGCTTCGGAGACGCGGCTTTATCTGACTTTAGCGGCGCGAAATTCATCCCGGCCTTCCGCAATGGCAAGCCGGTTGACTGTAATGTAAAGATTCCCGTCTACTACAAGCCATCGCCGGCGTCCGTTCCGTCGGAATAAAAACGGCAGCGGTCGGTTGATGAACAAAAGTGTTCGCGCGTCTTTCTTTAAGCGCGATCCGCTCACGTGTGGGCGCGAACTTATCGGGGCTGAACTGATTTGGGGCGAATGCTCCGGGATGGTCGTCGAGGTCGAAGCCTATGCGGCAGTTGATGACGAAGCTGCGCACACCTTTACGCGTCCGAGCGCGCGCCGGTTTATCGAGCGCAACAAAGCAGGTGCGGCTTATGTCTATTTTAACTACGGCGTTCACTGGATGCTAAACGTGCTGGTCAAAGGCGACGCGAACGGGTTTGTTTTGATTCGCGCGCTCGAGCCGCGGCGAGGAATTGAACTGATGAAACGACGCCGTGGAATGAACGATCTCCGTCAGCTTTGCTCCGGCCCGGGCAAAATCACACAAGCCTTCGCTATCACTGGCCGGGATCACGAGATGGACCTGTGCTCAGATCCGCGCCGCTGCTTCGTCTCGAATTCACGCACGACTTTCGATGTTGTGGCGGACAAACGCATCGGCATCAGCCGCTCTGCGGATTTGCCGTGGCGATTTACGTTGCGTGGCAGTCCGTTCGTGAGCCGGGCGCCAAGGTAGGGGCGATTGACCTCAATCGCCTGGGCGGTTCTACCTCGTTGACTCAAACGGTGCTTGATCGAAGTTTCTCGTTCAAATGACTCGAAACGGTCAACGTGTATTGCTCGGCATGAGCGGAGGGGTGGACTCCAGCGTCGCCGGCTATTTATTGCGCGAGCAGGGTTACGACGTCATTGGCGTGACGATGAAGGTGTGGCCGCAGGACTGTATCTCGCGAGCGGAGGACAAATGCTGCGGGCCACAGGCGGTGGCCGACGCGCGCAACGTCGCGCATGCGCTCGGCATTCCGCATTACGTTGTTGATGAGGCAGATCACTTCGAGCGCGTCGTAATTGATTATTTTGCCAGCGAATACCAGGCCGGCCGCACTCCGAACCCATGCGTGATGTGCAATGAAAAACTCAAATTCGGAAATCTTTGGAGCAAAGCCAGCGCGCTCGGCTGCGATTATATCGCTACCGGCCATTATGCCATTATCGAGCATGGAGCCGGGAGGCCCTCGTTCGGACGTGGCGATGGCGCAACGGCTCCAGATGCCGTGCTGCGCAAAGGCATCGATCCGCGCAAGGACCAGTCATATTTTCTTTTCAGTCTCCGTCAGCCACAATTGCGTCGCGCGCTCACACCGCTGGGTACAATGACCAAACCACAGATTCGGGAGATCGCCTACTCGTTAGGTTTGAAGGTCGCCGATAAGGTCGATAGCCAGGAAATTTGTTTTGTTCCCGGCAACGATTATAAAGCGTTTTTACGTTCCCATCTGGGCGAAGATGAATTTCACCCGGGCGAAATTTACGATGTCGCTGGAAATTTCGTTGGCGAACACGATGGCATCGAACTGTTCACGATCGGACAGCGCAAAGGGCTGCCCGGCGGTTCGCCGCGTCCGCGTTATGTCGTCGATCTCGATCCGGCAACAAATCGTGTCATCGTTGGCGATGCCGATGACCTGGTTTGTGAGGAGTTCGAGATCGATCGTGTGAACTGGCATCCCGTCGCTGAGACGGGCGACAATTCGTCATTCGAAGCGATCGTCAAGATTCGTTATAATCATCCCGGAACGGCTGCAACGGTGACGCCTTTGGAGAACGATCGCGCTCACGTGCGACTACACGACCCACAGCGTGCCGTCACACCCGGACAAGCTGCAGTTATTTACGACGATGAGATCGTGCTTGGTGGAGGGTGGATTTGTCGGCGCGAAGCGCTCATCAACGATCGAAGGTGGAACGCGTTGTCCTCAACGCGTTGAAAACGCGGCGCTGGCGCCTGATACTTGCGCCTTTGGCGATGGCATCGTCTTCAGAGCCGCAACGGGGGCGAAGCAACGGCCAGGCTTTCAAGCCGATCTACCCTGGCGCTGCATGAACAGAATGATGGACATGTGGGCTGAACTTTAATCATGAACGACAAAATTTTGCTTGCGCTGAGCACGTTCCCGGACGCTGAAGTTGCGCGGCGGATTTCGAATCAGTTGGTGAGCGAACACTTTGCGGCCTGCGCAAATATTTTCCCGTCGATAGAATCGATTTACCGCTGGAAGAGCCAAATCGAATCGGCAAACGAAACGCTGGTATTATTTAAACTCAGCGAGAATCGGCAATCAGCGTTTCAGGACAAGCTGCGATCGCTTCATCCGTACGATGTGCCGGAGATCATTTTCGTTCCGGTGGCGAGCGGATTGCCGGAATATCTTCGGTGGGTTGCCGAGAACTGCGGCCAGGCTCACTGACGTCTCTTGCTAGCCAGGTAAATGGCGAGGCCGATGGCGTTCGCGATTGCTGTCACGGCAATGATTTTAACCGCGAAACTCAACGGGCTCGGAACATCGATGATGGGATAGACGGTAAAGAAAATCGCCGATAACGACACGGCAGCGCCGCAAATCGCAGAGATCCGCAACCAGATTGGAGCGCCTGTGCGAATTGCGCCGGCACCAAACAGCGGAATCGCAAACAACATAGCGTACACAATTCCGTAGAAAACGTTCGAAGCGTTATCGACCAGTTGAAATGCTTCCTGAATGCCGGCGCCGATCTGGCTCGCGATGGCAATGGTGATCGTCAGGGCGCTGACGAAAATAACCGAATTTATCGGGGTTTTGAACTTCGGATGGAGGCGCGAGAACCAGCGGGGCAGCAAACAATCCCAGCCGGCAACCATCGGCAATCGGGAACTTCCGGTGACGTGGACGCTCGTGGACGCGATCGTTCGGACCGTCATTAGAATAATGGCGATAGAAGCGATCGCGCTTGCGATGGGGAAGAAGCGCAGCCCGAGACGCAGCGTTTGCGGCACCGGGCCGATGAGGTCGATCGGTTTGTCACCGATGAATGCGAGCACCGAGCTGGTGCCGAGAATGAACGCGAGCGCGATCACCGGTGACGCAATGACGACCGAGCGACCGATGTCGCGCGCCGGGGAGCGCGTTTCGCCCGCCAGAATTGCAACGTATTCAAATCCGCTGAGCGCTCCCACCGCGAGTTTGGTGAAAATGTTGATGCAGTAAAACATTGACATGGTCGGCGCGGCGAGGACGAGCGGGTGATATGCTTTCAAATCGCCTCGCATGAGCGCTACGAATGGCAGTGCGATGAGCGCAGCGTAAACGGCAAGCATGGTAAAGCCGCCGATATTGTGTACCCATTTGCCTAACGAAAGGCCGCGCACAGCGATCCACCCGAGCCCGGCGACCATGGCGCAACTCACCAGCGAAACGCACAATTTGCTGTGAGGCATCCAGGCGGCGCTGTCGCCAATTGCGTACGAGATGTTCGTGGTCACAAACATCCCGCCCAGCGCAATCACCATGATGGATAGCAGCCACAAATTCCAGGCCACCATGAAGCCCGCGAATTCGTTAAACGCGAGCTTGGCCCACTGGTAAATGCCGCCTTCGAGCGGCATGACACGGCTAAGGTAAATTACGACGAGGGCTTGCGGGATATAGAAGAGCACGATCGCGAGCAACCAGAAGAAAAGATGGGCCTGACCAAGCTTCGCTGCAGTGCCAACCCAGCTCGAGCCGACGACGAAGAGAATTTGCGTGAGAACCAGATCGCGCAGTCCCAGCGGTTTTTTGAGAGCGGCGCTTTGTTCTTCAACGTCGCGTTCTGCGCGATCGAGTTGGATTGTCATTGTGCAAGCGTTGAGGGGTTTAAACCGTTGAAGCGTTGAGGCGGCATCACGCATCTTGTCATGTTGAGCGAAGCGAAATATCTCTGATTTTGAGAGTAGCGCGGCGAGGAAGCAATGATCAGAGATTGAACTCGTTCGTCTCCCGACTCACTCGCCGCTACCCTCGCGGCTTTTCCGTCCATGTCGATCGTCCACACTCACTCCATTCTTCGCTCCGCTCAGAAGGACAATGCTGTTTTCGCTTTAACGCTTCAAACAATCTAACCAGGCTTAATGCTCTTCTTCCGTTCGAATCGGCGGCGCTGGTTCGTTGCGAAATTCTCGGTGGCGGATTTTGCCGCCAGCGTATGCGATATAGCAGCCAGAGCCCAGCACGACAGCGCCCAGCAATGCGACCGCGACCGCGAGGGGAACGGACAATTTCGGCCAGCGCAACGGAACAATGATGGCTGCCACGCTTACTGCCGCGACCACATAGAAGAGATAAATCAATTTCTGAGCGCGATCCTGATGCTCATCGAGCCACGCATGACCATCGTCGTCCGTCATGGCCAGGACACGATCATATCCTTGTTCGCCAAACTCATAGACTGGCCATGCAGAAATCGAGGTCATGAATACGAGGATCAACGTAACAATGAGGGCCCGCCTGCTTTTTGAAATCAGCGCTGCAATGAGCGCGATCCAACTAATAAGCAGGCCGTAAACCGGCAGCGGGTTGAGCAACACGTGAACGTATTCCGGCTGCCGCAAACCGCGAAGAAAGCCATCGATCATAGTTTACCGGTCCACTGCGTCCCCTGGACGTGTGCAGATTGCCGCGCTTCTTCGGGCAAGAATTTTTTCCAGTCGGCGATCGTAAAATGCCACCATTCAGTACGCATCCCCCAAAACCCGGCACGATGCATTGCCCATTGCAGCAAACGTACGTGACCGAGAACTTGGAAAGATGGACCCATGTAACGCCACATCGCAGCAGGCGTAAAATCATCATAATCACTCGGCATGCTAACGGGGCGATTCCATGAGTCCACAAGGGTAGCGTCGACGGCGATTCCCCAGCTGTGCAGCGAGCCGACGCCGACTTCAGGATTCGCAACAAAGTCGCTGTTGCGGGATGCCTCCCAAAGCTGTGTTTGCACGCTTACCGGCCGATAAGCGTCCCAGATCTTCAATCCATATTGGTACTGGCGCAGAGCCATCTGCGCCTTACTCAAAGCTGCGGCGACCTCCGGGCGAGCGCGAGCGCGCATGCCTTGAGGATAAAGCGAATGCTTGAGAAAATTGTTATTTCCCGCGTAGCGCAACTCCACGACGATGGTGGGATCAACCGATTGGATATCAACGAGAGGGCGCTCGGCACTTGCTTTGCTCGGCATGAGGACCGCCGGCAACGCAAGAAACAACGAAATCCAAATCTTGTTGTGATGTCCGTGCATCGTTGACTAATAGTCTGCCACGGCTCCTTCGGGAGCATCTGTTCCGGCGAGCCGTTCGAGTAGAAGGCGTGCACTGTTTTCTGGCATCGTGAAACGCAATTCGAGATTTGAGCTGCCCTGTGTTTGGATCTCCAGCGGCTGCGAGTAAAGCAAGAGCTGCGAGTCAGGGAGGCGGAGCCATTGCTCCGGATTGCTGCGCAGATCACGCGCGATGTCGTCGGCGTTTTTAGGAGCATTCACCTTGATAAGAATTCTGGCTTTTACAGGATTTTGCAGGTTCACTGCAAGGCCGATCAGTTGAGAGGCATCGAGTAATTCGCGCGAAAAGATAGGATGGAAGATGCGGGACAAATCGGGCGGATCCCGGGAAATCAGTCGCAGCGTGCTCTCGCGATCGAGAGCCTGGAAACGATCGAACAATTGCCCGGTGATTTTCAGGTCAGGTTTCATTCCCAGACGCACGAGTACTAGTTCATCGACTTCCTCTGGTGCCCCAACGGCCAGTGTTGCCGGTCCAACGCGGGCTACGGCAAAATCCGGTTTGACGGATGTATCCCCTGGCGCGACGGAGCTGGGCTTTCGGTTCCAAACGGGCAAACCATTGATATTGTCCGGTCGATTTTCGAAATTCTTGTCGTCAGCGACAGTACGAATCACTTTCGCAAGGCCGCGACGGCTTTGGACGAGATTAAACTCTTTAGTCCTGCCGCTTTCGTCAGTAGTGAGGGCGCGCGTGATGCGGGCTGTATCGCGTGTTGGGTTCAATCCCGGAACGGAAGCCGCAGGGCCAATCAATCCCGGCCACAGTTTTGGGTTGGCATCGCGCAGGTGTTTGGCGAGATTTGCCCGTTCAAATTGATCCGCGTTAATCGAGAGGATGGTGTCGGTTTCCTGCGGGAGCCATTCGCGTCCTCGCGGCGATTGAAAAACAACCAGCAACGTGATCGCCAGCAGAACCAGCACCGAAAACCCGCTGAAATAAAACTTCCTCAGTTCCTGTTTATCGATCTGGCTGGAGAGCTGGGCCAGCTCCGCCTGGTGCTTTAACTGCAGATCAACAGCTGCCTTGCGACGATGAGCCTCCTCCAGCAGCTGCGGCGCATTCGGAGGAGCAACGCCCTTTTCGGCCAAGTGTCGGCCGATGCTCAAATACGCTGGATTTTTTCGTTCCTCGACAGTTTGATGTCGAGTGCGCGCTTCGCGGGCTGCTAGTTGTTGCGTGCGAATGCTCTCAGCCAGTTTGCGATCGCGGGCTTCAAACTCGCTCCGCGTGCGCGCCACGTTTTTTTCCACGGCGGCAAGTTCGGACTCACCAGTGGCCAACTTTTCCTTCGCCGTACGTACCGCGTCGGTGCTGCCCATGCGTGCTCGCACAAGTTCGGCGCGTTCGTCTGGAAGACGCGCCCGTTTCGCCATAATTCCAGCAGAGAGCGCTTCAAGATCAGGAGGAGCGGGATCAAGCGCGTGCAGATCGGAAAGTTGTTTTAAAAGATCGCGATCGGAAGCTTCGCTTTCTTGAATGCGTCGCTCCACGCTGGCGAGCTCTCGTTCACACACCTCCGCGGTGCTCTTCGCCTGGTTACGTTTTTGAAGCAGCGGCTTTTTCTCTGCTTCGAGTTTTGCAATTGAATTCGCCTGGTCGCGGGCAATTTGCTGCCGTTCTTCTTCAATTCGTTTTATTCCTTCGTCAATCCGCGCGATCCGCAGTGCGACTTCCTTTTGCTCCTGCTCCAGTTTCTTCAGTGCAACAATCTCGTTGCGCATTTCCGGAAAATTTGACGCCTGCGCTGTTCCCTCGCGCCCGAGGTTGATTTCACTCTTTTGCAGAAGACGCCGGTCGTGCCGCAACGCGATTCGCGTTCTCTGGCGCTTGAGCTTTAAGGCTACTTCCCGAAAGCCTGTGCGAATGAAGCTCACGAGAAGACGCTATACGAAGCCACGGTGGGAAAAAGATTTTTCATGCGTGCCAGAATTTGCATGGACGGAAGTTGTTATTCCTCAGGTGCTGCCAGCTTCGCCAGCACACTGAAGTCTTCCAGCGTCGTGGTGTCGCCGGTAACCTTGGCGCCGCTGGCGATTTCCTTAAGGAGGCGTCGCATGATTTTGCCGCTTCGCGTTTTTGGAAGCGCTTCGGCAAAACGCACCTCATCGGGTTTTGCAATCGCGCCAATGTGCTTGCTGACGTGATCGCGTAATTCCTCCTTCAGCTCGCGACTGACTTCAATTCCGCTCTTTACTGTCACAAAGGCGACGACGGCGTGACCCTTTAGTTCATCTGGCCTGCCGACCACCGCGGCCTCTGCGACTCTGCGATGACTTACCAGCGCACTCTCGATTTCCGATGTGCCGAGCCTGTGACCGGCCACGTTCAGGACGTCATCAATCCGCCCGACGATCCAAAAATAACCATCTTCATCGCAGCGCGCGCCGTCGCCGGTGAGATAATTACCTTTGAATTCGCTCCAGTATTGTTGTCGGTACCGGGCATTGTCGCCGTAGATCGTGCGCAACATCGAAGGCCACGGCCGGCGAATAATCAATTTGCCACCGATATTCGCGCCTACTTCCTGTCCCTTTGCGTCGACCACGGCTGGGTCGATTCCAAAGAATGGTAGCGTGGCGCTACCCGGCTTGGTTGGTATCGCACCCGGAAGAGGGGTGATCATGATCGAGCCGGTCTCGGTTTGCCACCACGTATCGACGATCGGACAACGTCCTCGGCCAATCATTTTGTGATACCACATCCAAGCTTCAGGATTGATCGGCTCTCCGACTGTGCCTAACAACCGTAGCGATGACAAATCGTGTTTCTTGACCCACTCATCGCCCCAACGAATGAATGCGCGGATCGCGGTCGGCGCGGTGTAAAGAATATTGACCCGATACTTTTCGATGATTCTCCAAAACCGATCGGGCTCCGGCCAGTTCGGCGCGCCCTCGTACATGACAACCGTCGCGCCATTCGAAAGTGGTCCATAGACGATGTAGCTGTGACCGGTGACCCAGCCGACATCGGCTGTGCACCAATAGACATCTTCGTCGCGAATGTCGAAGACGTATTTGGTGGTGCAATAAACGTCCACCAGGTAACCGCCGGTGGTATGCAAAATTCCTTTCGGTTTGCCGGTCGATCCGCTCGTGTAGAGAAGGTAAAGCGGATGTTCGCTGTCGAGCGAAGCCGGTGGGCAGTTCGCATCGACGTATTCCAGTTCTCGATGCCACCAAACATCGCGGTCTTCCTCCATGTGAATATCGTTTCCCGCACGGCGGAAAACGATTACGCGCCGGACGGAGGTGCCATCGCGGAGCGCCTCATCCACGTTTTTCTTCAGCGGCACGATCCCGCCGCGGCGATAGGCGCCATCAGCGGTGATGAGAGCGACCGCGCCGCTATCGTTAATCCGGTCGCGGATACTGACGGCACTGAATCCTCCGAACACCACCGAATGCACGGCGCCGATCCGCGCGCAGGCAAGCATCGCAATCGCCGCCTCCGGGATGTTCGGCAGATAAATAATGACGCGATCGCCTTTTTTGATGTTGTTCCGTTTGAGTACATTGGTGAATCGGCAGACTTCGCGATGCAACTGCTGATAGGTGAGGGTGCGCTTGTCGCCAGGTTCGCCTTCCCAAATTATCGCGGCCTTATTCCGACGGGGCCCTGCGAGATGACGGTCCAGGCAATTCTCCGAGACGTTCAGTTTCCCGCCCACGAACCATTTCGCGAACGGCGGCTTCCATTCGACAACCTTCTTCCACGGCGCGCGCCAAACCAGCTCCTTCGCTTCGCGTGTCCAGAATTTGGCAGGCTGCCCGATCGATTCTCGATACATTCGCCGATATTGAGCCAGGCTTTTGATCCGAGCCCTGTTGGCGAAACCCGGTGTTGGCTTGAAAACGCGTTTTTCGACCAGGTGCGATTCGATGTTGTCGTGCATGGGCAGTCCCTAATATGCGCAAGAGCTTTTCAGGGCAAGCGCGCGCTTCCTCGGTAGCCATGCCCTTCCCCGGTCAAACTTGGTCGGGTATACATTGGACGGCCATGATGGCTGTGGCTACACGTTAAAGATGCTCGAACTGCTGCCTGACGAATATTTCATACGTGAAGCATTGCGACAGGCGCAGAAAGCGTACGCAGCAGACGAAGTACCAGTGGGCGCGGTGGTTGTGCGCGAGGGCAAGATCATCGCGCGCGCGCATAACCAGGTAGAGTTGCTCAAGGACGCGACCGCTCACGCCGAAATGCTGGCGTTAACACAGGCAGAAGCGGCGGTTGGTGATTGGCGCCTGACAGCTTGCGATCTTTATGTGACCAAAGAGCCATGCCCGATGTGTGCAGGCGCGCTCGTGCACACGCGGGTCCATCGCGTCATCTTCGGCTGCGCAGATCCCTCTGCCGGGGCTGCGGGGAGTATGATGAACCTCCTTCAAATGCCGACATTGAATCACCGATGTGAAATCACCTTCGGCGTTTTGCAAAAGGAATGCGCGGCAATCTTACAGGAATTCTTTCGCAAACGCCGCGACGAATAGGGCTAAACGACCGCGTAGTCATCGCTTGCCCTTAAAGCATCAGGCGGCGTAGATCCAGCGAGTCATTGTGGATCTCGAAGCGCGCATTTCAGCGGCTGCCGCACAAGTTTTGTGGTGAACAGGCCGCAGCGCGAATGGCCACGATTGAATTAGCGAGAGTTCCAGGTTGCCTCCACCGATCTGTTGAATCTAACTTGCGGAGGCTGAGCTGACCTGAAAAAAGGCTGGCTTGAAATCGCTTCCAAGCCAGCCGATCAACCCAAATCTAACTCTGCTTTTAGTAGCTAGTAGCGGTAATAATAACGCTTGTGATGCTTGTAATATCGATGGCCACTGTAGTACGGCCGACCATAGTACGTTCGGTATGGATAAGTGCCGTAATAGCTGCGCGGGTAATAACCATAATACCCCGGGTGTCCGTAGTAGCTGTAACCATAAGCGGGATAACCGAAGCCGACCCCGACTCCGCCAACCCCAATTGAAACCTGCGCGTCAGCTTGCTTTGCCGGAACCAGAGCCAATCCGATTGCTATCAATGGAAGTAAAAGAAGTTTTTTCATAAGTCCTCCTCTTTGTGAATTTCGTTTCGTTGGTTTAAAGAATGCAAACTCCTGGCAGGGAGCTCGCTAGCGCATGAATATCGCGCTTCTTCCCTTTTAATATGATTCGGATTCCAACGGCCTCGCGGTTCCGCGCAGAAAAAAAGGCAACGATGCTATATTGAGCGACCTGTGGCGTTCACACCGGAGCCTTTCTCTGGTGCATTAGCGTTAGGGTTAAATGGAGTACAATAAGGAATGAAACAACACGAAGTCACCGTTCCTCAAATCGGTCTCATCGCCGGCACGCGTGCGATGCTTGGCGCTGGAATCGCGCTGTTGCTCTCTGAAAAACTGAGTGGCGAGCAGAGGCGAGCGATTGGCTGGACGCTGGTCGCCGTCGGGGCGTTAACGACGATTCCGCTCGCGCTGCAATTATTGAACGACGACGAATGACTGCTTATCGACGCGCAACAAAATCAATCTTTTACGTCGCTGCCTTCGCTAGGATTCGAACTTGTACAAGTTGTTTACCCTAGTAAATCCAAACAGTCAGAAGATCAACCCCAAAAGACCGTGCCCGGCTCACGGGAATCCTGCGAGAATCGATTTGAATCGCAGGGTGGCAAATGATCTGGGTCTGTGAGCATTCTGTATCATCGAACCGCGGGTGACGTGGAAGCCTTGTTCATCCTCGTAGCCTTCCGGCGCTTCGCGCAATTCTGAGATAACGAGCGCCAGAGAACCAATTCCGGCAAAGAGAAGGCATGCGGCTACGATCACGACTAACAAACCCAGCATGACCTGCGCCATTATCAGGGTTTTGCTTCTTTCAGGTTTCTGTTTTTTGGATCCGAGAAACGTACTAGGGGGAAACCCGAAGCAAATGAATGCGGGCGGGCTCATGAATTTCTTCTCGACACCGTGCCAAAGGAGCTTTTAGCAGCATAATCCGTCAGATTTTGTACAGTTTTGTCAGAATCCTGGACACACTTGGCCATCGGGCCACTCACTCCAACTAACTGCTGTGCATGCTAAAATCTGCGAAGTCAGACGGTGCAAAGATAAATTGCGGCATCGGCAACGCCGCGTTTGGACAATCGACAATCGCAAATCAAAATCGGCAATTGAAAAAACTGCCTCGCTAGGATTCGAACCTAGACAGAGAGATTCAGAGTCTCTAGTGCTACCATTACACCACGAGGCAACGAGCGGGAAAAATAAGGATCGATGCGCCTTGCTGCAAGTGGCGCGCAGTTGCCGTCGAAGATCAGGTCACGCGGCGGCGATCTTCTTTGCTTCAAGTAGGATTTCGCTGCCCTGCTGGGCCCCCACGACTTCCAAATGGCTTCCGCTCTTTAGTGCCAGTTCGCGAGCGGATTCTACCATTGTATCTACCATGGCGTCATCATGATTCGGATCATGGTGAAACAGCACCAGTGTTTGAACCTCCGCTTCGAGTGCTAGCGCAACGGCGCTGGAGATCGAACCGTGTCCCCAACCTATATGCGCCTTATATTCTTGATCGGTGTATTGCGAGTCCAGAATCAGAACGTCGCTACCGCGCAAGAATTGAACCAGCCCAGCGTGCTGGTTCGCCGCAATTTCTTTCGCTTGTTCCGGACTCAGTTGTTTTCCGCGCGTTGAGTGGAGAAAAAACTCATACGGCTCATGATCGGGAAGGAACGCAACTGAAGCGCCGCTGGTGAAAATGCGGTAACCTACGCAAACGCCGGGATGATTTACGAAGGCCGCGTGAATGTCCAATTTGCCGAGCGAGAATTTCATCTCGTTCAGTTTGTTGATGTCCGTTCTCGCTGAAAGTTCACGCATCGTGATCGGAAAGAACGGCGTTTTCATCGGCTCGGTCATGATCTCGCGGAACGTTGCTCCGGCGCCATCAAACCCGAAGATGCGAATCTCGTTTTTCGAATCGTAGGCTGGCTTAAAAAATGGGAAGCCCTGGATGTGATCCCAGTGGGCATGAGTAATCAGCAGTGAGAGTCTTATCGGTCGCGCTTGAAATTCTCTGTCCAGAGCGATACCGAGCGGCCGGATGCCCGAGCCGGCATCGAGCACGATAATCTCGCCGTCTGCCCGTAGTTCTACGCAAGTGGTGTTGCCTCCGTAACGAAGTGTCTCGGGACCGGGCACCGCAATCGAGCCGCGTGTTCCCCAAAACTTAAGTCGTGCGGGGGGTGACGATGCCGAGATGCTGGGCATGGGTGGAGGAACGCGGATTTTGGCATGCATTTCAAATTAAACAAAGCGTTTTTAGGGGAATATCTTAGGAGGCAATGGGTGCTCGGTGGCTCTGGGGATGCCATCTAGCTTACACCTAAGCTTAAAAGAAAATAGGGACGATCAAAATGGCCAGAATGTTCACGACCTTGATCATCGGATTGATCGCAGGGCCAGCAGTATCCTTGTATGGATCGCCGACGGTGTCACCGGTAATTGCTGCCTGATGTGCGAAAGAGCCTTTGCCGCCGAGGTTGCCTTCCTCGATGAACTTTTTGGCGTTATCCCACGCGCCGCCACCGGAAGTCATGGCTATGGCAACGAAAAGGCCAGTGACAATCGTTCCCACTAGCAGACCTCCAAGCGCGACTGGCCCCAATTGCGGGATCACCGCCACAGCCACTACGAAAATCAACGGCAGCAGCGCGGGTACGATCATTTCCCGCAACGCGGCTTTCGTCACAATGTCCACACACGTCCCATACTCAGGTGTGTCTTTCCCGGTCATAATGCCGGGATGCAGCTGGAGTTGCCGGCGCACTTCGCGAACAACGGCGCCGGCGGCCTTGCCTACTGCGTCCATGCTGAACGCGGTAAATATGAATGGAAGCAATCCACCGAGGAACAAACCGATAATCACCTTCGGATCGGTAAGTGAAAATTCGAATTGGTGACCCGTTCGTATTTTGAGTTCCTGCACATAAGAGCCAAATAAAACGAGCGCTGCTAGTCCAGCTGAAGCAATGGCATAGCCCTTCGTTACCGCTTTCATCGTATTGCCCACTGCGTCGAGTCGATCAGTGACATTGCGGACTTCGCCGGGCAACTCGCTCATTACTGCGATTCCCCCGGCGTTGTCGGTAATCGGACCGAATGAGTCTAACGAGATGATAATTCCGGCCATCGACAACATCGCCATCACGGCGATCGCGATTCCGTATAGCCCGCCAAAATGATAACTCAGCAAGATAGCGATTGCGATAAAGCCTACGGGCAACGCAGTGGCATGCTGACCAACGGCCAGACCAGCGATAATGTTGGTCGCATGACCTGTCTCTGAGGCGCGGGCAATTTTTTGAACGGGCCGGTAATGCATCGACGTGTAATAATTGGTGATCACTACGACAACCGCTGTCATGACAATGCCAACGATCGACGCCCAGTACAGTTGAGTCGGTGAGCGCACCACTCCGGCGATCGTGACACCGGTTGGAAACAAATAGTGCGTGGCTGGCCAGAAGAGCACAGCCGAAACGATAGCGCTCGTGATTACGCCACCCATCAACACATTGGCCGGTTTTCCTCCGGCATAATTCACAAATAGCACGCCCAAGATTGCGCCGAGCACGGAAATTCCGCCGAGCACAAACGGATAAATCACGGCCGCCGGGCTGTCCGGCAACGTCAGTGCGCCGACGAGGATCGCGCCGATCAAGCTTACCGCGTACGTTTCGAATACATCGGCGGCCATGCCCGCGCAATCGCCTACGTTGTCACCGACATTGTCTGCGATCGTTGCCGGATTGCGGGGATCGTCTTCCTCGAGACCCTTTTCAATTTTGCCTACAAGGTCTGCGCCGACATCAGCGGCCTTGGTGTAAATGCCACCGCCCAGTCGCGCGAATACGCTGATGAGACTAGCCCCGAGTGCAAGACCCACCAGGCTGCTGACCGCCAGCTGCGGCCCGCAGATACGCGTAACGACCGTGTAGAAGATCGACACCGACAAAAGTGCGAGCCCGACCACGAGCAACCCCGTGACGGCACCGCCGTTGAAAGCCATTCGCAAGGCTTTGGTAATCGATTCTGTTGCCGCTTGCGTCGTCCGTACGTTGGCCACCACGGCGATACGCATTCCAATGAAACCTGCCGAAAGCGAACAAAACGCACCGATTACAAAGCCAATCGCCGTGGGACGATCTTTAAAAATGAAGAGCAAAATGAAAATGATCACCGCGATCGTGCTGATCGTGATTACCTGGCGATTCAGATATGCCTTGGCGCCCTCCTGAATCGCCGTGGCGATCTCCAGCATCCGTTGATTGCCTGACGGTGACCGAACTACCGCAGCAATCAGAAAGAACGCGGCCGCGAGACCGATCACGGCACAAGCCATCGACAATGGCACACCGGAGGTAAGGATGTTGAATGCTAAAAAAGTCATGATCGAATCAGGCTGAAGCGCACGATTGTATGAAGAATTGCTCTCGTGGCAACTGCCTTAGTTCAATCTTTCTCGATCGTGCGGTTTCGTTAGGTCCAGCAATGGACCAATGGGAACGATGCGGGTTGGATTAATCGCCGTATGCGTCATGTAATAGTGCCGCTTGATATGATCCAGGTTCACCGTTTCGGCGATGCCAGGCTGTTGATACGAGTCCATCAGATAGCCTTGCAGGTTTGGATAATCGACAATGCGTCGCAAATTGCATTTGAAATGGCCGTGGTACACCGAGTCAAAACGCACGAGAGTGCAAAATAATCGCCAATCCGCCTCGACAATGCGGTTCGCGAATAGATATCGGCCTTTCGACAAATGTTGATCGAGCTCATCAAGCGCTTCAAAAACTCTGCGGCAGGCGATTTCGTACGGCCGTTGGCGCGTGGCGAATCCCGCTTTGTAAACGCCATTGTTCACGTTGTCGTAGATAAAATTGGAAAGCTTTGCATGGTCCGCTTGGATTTCTTCTGGGAAAAGGTCGAGGGATTTGTTCATGGCAAAGTCGTTAAACACGCTGTTGAACATGCGACAGATGTCGTCCTCGCAATTGTTTACGATTCGCTTCGTTTTCGTGTCCCAGAGGACAGGCACAGTCACGCGAGCGTCGTAACCAGGATCGGTCGCTGTGTACGCCTGTCTCAAAAACTGGAAGCGGTTGACCGGATCAGTGGATTGAAACGGCACGCCGGGCCGGATTTTGCCGGATGTATCGCGAAATGCCCAACCTGAGTCGTCTCGAACAGGATCAACCACGGTCATCCCAATCGCGTCTTCGAGTCCTTTTAGTTTCCGAAAAATAACTGTCCGGCTTGCCCATGGGCACGCCAGCGAAACGTAAAGATGATAGCGGGCCCCCTCGGCAGCGTACGGTGTTGATCCGTTATTTGAGACCCATTCGCGAAACGCGTCCTCCTGGCGTTTGAATTCTCCGGACTTGGTCTCCTCGTCTGGAAATTGTGCTTTCATTATAATCACGAATGGACACGAATGAACGCGAATGCAAAGGCCGGAAGTTTTGCGTCGGTGCACGCGGGGGTTCCAGTTCCGTTGACACGGAAAACGGCCAGTGATAGCGTCCGCCAAATTTACGCGGAAGTCCGTAAAAGGCGGGGGATGACGCGTTTACTTCCACAGCTTTGCATACGTTGCTGAACAGTCAGGTTTTGGTGCTGAACCGGCTCTGGCAGGCAGTGAACATCTGCTCTGCTCGCCGCGCCTTTTCACTGGTATACGCGGGTCACGCCCAGATCGTTTCTTCGGATGATGCGAACAATTTTTTGACGCACGACTTCGAAAGCTGGCGCGATTTGTCCGCGAACGCCCCCGACCATGAACTGGTCACAACAATTTCATTTAAGATCAGAATCCCGCGCGTAATCGTGCTGCTTGTGTTCGATCGGCTTCCGAAGAAGGAAGTAAAATTCACCAGGCATAACGTGTTTGAGCGAGATAAGAACACTTGCCAGTACTGCGGCCAACTGTTCGATCGCAGCGAACTGAATCTCGATCATGTTGTGCCACGTGATCGCGGAGGAATGACAACGTGGGAAAACGTGGTTTGCTCCTGTATCCCGTGCAATACGCGCAAGGGTAACCGGTTACCCCGTGAAGCGCGCATGAGCCTGATCCGAAAACCCAAGCGACCGAAGTGGCGGCCGTTTGTCCAGATCACTTTTGCCGCACCCCAGCACGATCTCTGGAAACACTTTGTTGATCTGGCGTATTGGAACGTCGAGCTAAGCGATTAAGCTTGGCGCGTTAAGTATAACTGCAATCCGATCCGCTTGAGAAAATCTGCCAGGGACGGTTTCACCTGAACCGCCACGTTCGATTGACGTCAATCGCCGCTACCTGGATCGGGGCTATTTACGTCAACGGCCGCTACCTCTGGAATTCCTGATCGGGGATAGAGCGACGATATTTTCTCTCAAATCCAAATGTGCAGTGACAACCAAATAACTCCCCCCAACAGAATTCTGAGATTAAAAACCTGATCACAAGTAACGATGGCGTTACTTTTCCAGTGTTGTGTTCGAGGCAGATCGTCCGACTCCGTGAGTATGTCGACCGCCAGCTGGGCTCCGATCGTCGTAGTGCTGCTTGGCGTTATCGCAATCCCCGCGCGGGCGACCACGATTAGCGTCACCAACACAAATGACAGCGGCCCGGGCTCACTGCGTCAGGCGCTGGCAATTGCGAACGAGGGTGACACGATTGATGCGACTGGCATTTCCGGGACTATCACACTCACCGGCGGCGAATTGCTCGTGGAGAAGAGCGTCACAATCAACGGCGCCGGCGCTGAGGTGCTTGCCGTCGACGGCCATACTACCAGCAGCGTCTTCCAGATTGGCACAGGTTCAACTCTTCCGACTGTCGCGATTTCTGGCCTCACCATCAGGAATGGTCAGGGTGGCTTCGGCGGCGGCATCTCAAATGGGAGCGGCGCGACGCTGACTATCACCAACAGCACGATCAGCGGCAACGCGTCGGCCTTCGGCGGCGGTATATTCAACGGAGGACCGCTAACCATCTCGAATACCACGATTAGCGGTAACACGGCTAGCGAGGGCGGTGGCGTCTACAGCAACAGTTCGCTGACGATTACCAACAGTACGATCAGCGGCAACACAGGAAACTCCGGAGGGGGAGGCGGCGTCTTCAACATTGGGACAGCTGCGATCACTAATAGCACGCTCAGCAATAATTCTGCCAATGAAGGTGGGGGCATCTTCACCATCGGGACAGTGCAGATTGGAGACAGCGTCCTCAATGCCGGCGCTTCAGGAGTAACAATCGCAAACAACGGTGGCACAGTCACGTCACGCGGCTACAACCTCAGCAGCGATAATGGCGGCGGCTTCTTAACGGGACCCGGCGACCAGATCAATACTGATCCAATGCTGGGGCCATTGCAGAACAATGGCGGCCCTACGTTCACCCATGAACTGCTGCCAGGCAGCCCGGCGATTGATGCAGGCGATCCGAACTTTACTCCGCCGCCCTCCTTCGACCAGCGCGGGCCTGGTTTCGACCGCGTTGTCAATGGTCGTATCGATAAAGGCTCGTTTGAAGTGGAAACCCAGACAGTTGCAATCCAACTCCAAGGTTCGGGTCGCAAGGTGGGGGGAATAGATACATCGCGTTTGACCTGGAGCGGGGCGACGTCAAACAGCATCGACGCCTACCGCGATGGAGTTGTGATCGCGACAGTACCTAACACAGGTATCTATACTGATTCCACTGGCACCACCGGCCGGGCCAGCTTTACGTATAAGGTCTGTGAAGCTGGCACGCAGACTTGCTCCAACGAAGCGACAGTGAGGTTCCGGCGTTAAGGAGCAAGCAATCGCTTTTATTAGACGGGTTACTATTGCGCTTCCTGTTACTTCATTCGCGCCCGAGCAACCAGCAGTTGAAGTTATCCACGAGGATTCATTCGCGGACCATACTCAGCTCGGTGGTAGAAAATACAGCAACCGAACGAGCTGTTCCGGAAATGCTCTGAGCTGGCACGCTTATTTGCTTCATCAATTCGACAAATCGCGGATCCTTCCGAAGACTGTCGAAATTCGGATCTACTCGGATGTACATAAGAAAGGGATCACGCTCCCGTTTCGCCGTTTGGAGCCATTCGATGGCTTTGTCTTTTTTCCCAAGGCCAACATAGATCAGCGCGATTTGAAATGGCGAAAGGTATTCGTTAGTCGTTGAGCGTTCCTCCAATTGGTTGAGGATACTGACCGCTTCGTCTTTTCGGCCTGATTGTCCATCGACAAATCCCAGCACGGCTTTGAAGATTGTGCGGCTGTCGGGCTTGTTAGCGTATTGTTCTAATTCTGCGATCGCCTGTTCATGCAGCCCCTTTTGGTTGTACGCCAACGCTAGAAACAAGTGGGCCAGCGGATACTCTGGGTCCAGTTCGAGCGTTTTTTGCAGTTGTTTAATTGCCTGGTCAGGTTGGCGCGCCAGAAGGAGTAGCTTGCCCAGATCAGTGTTAATGATTGCCGAAAGCGGATCGATCTGTTGCGCGGCTTTCAGTTGTTTGAATCCGTCGTCGAAATGGCCCATGAGACCTAGAAACTCGCCATACCAGTGACGCGCCGTTGCGTAATCCGGGTTTAATTTAATGGCCTGGCGGAACTCAGATTCCGCGCCGGTGAAGTCCCAATCGTACCAAAACTTTACAAAACCGAGAGTGGCATGTGGCTCAGCCAGCGTCTCATCGATCTCGAGCGCTTTAGTCGCTGCGCCTTTTGCCCATGCGATGAAGTCCTTTTGAGGAAGTTGGTCTTGCCAGACAAGCAATGCGTAAGCGTCGGCCAGACCGGCATAAGCCGAGCCATAGGTCGGGTCAAGATCAATAGCCTGTTTGAAGTAATCCAGGCTCTGCTCCAATCCTGCTGGCGTTCGCTTGTTCCAGAAGTACCGCCCTTTCAAATACGCCCGGTAGGCTTCAGGGTTATCCGTTTGGCGTTTCGTCAGGAGCCTTTTGTCCTCAGTGCTCAAATTCTGGATCAATGCTTTTGCGACTCCCTCTGAAATGGAGTCTTGAACCTCAAAGAGCTTTGTAAATTGCCCATCAAATTTTCCAGACCATAACAGCGCGCCGTCCGATACCCGTAGCAGGCGTGCGGTCACTAAAAGTTTGTCCGATTCCCGTTGCACCGTGCCATCGAGAACGGCTTCAACACGCAATTCGCGGCCTGCGGCTAAAGGATCCTGCTTCTGCGATCCGGCATATTTTTGCACCGCGCTCGGAGGTCGCGCAAGGATCTCTGGAATTCTCCCGATTTGTGTGATTAATGTATCAGCCAGTCCGAGCCCGAGGTATTCGTCGCCAACATTCGCATTCAGAATTTTAAGCGGAAGAACAGCTATCGTTTTTACCTGTTCATTTACAGCAACCGGTCGCGTTGTATCGATGCGCAATTGATCCTTGAGGCTATTATGAGAAAGCAAAAGTAAGAGGAATCCGGCAACCATTGCTGAGCAGAGCGCGGCCGCAGTCGCGGCTGCCAGCTTGGGGTTGCGCTTTGACCAGCGCCAGGCCCGCACCGGCGGCGCGACGCGGCGTGCGATAATCGGGCGCCCTTCCAGCCACCGTTCCAAGTCGACGGCTAAATCGCCTGCGGAGCGATATCGTGCCGAAGGTTCTCGTTCCAGACAGCGCGCGCAAATCGTCTCCAAGTCGCGATCCAACACCGGCGCAAACGAACGCAGCTTCGGTGCCGGCTCTTCGCTGGCTTGTTGAATTACTGCCAGTGCGTGTTCACCCAGAAACGGCGGACGCCCAGTGAACAGATTGAACAGGATTGCTCCAAGGCTGTAAACGTCTGCCGTTGGGGCGAGCTTCGCCGAAGGTCCTTTGGCTTGCTCGGGTGCAATGTAGCCAGGCGTACCGAAGATTGTCAGCGTGCGGGTCAGATCGGTATTGGTGTCGAGCCATTTCGCCAAGCCGAAATCGGTTACGAATGGTTCGCCGTGACCATCGAGCAAAATGTTTCCCGGCTTAAGATCGCGATGCAAAACTCCGTGCTCATGCGCATATTGCACGGCGCGGGCTACCTTGGCCATAAGTCGGACGCATTCGCGCGGTTCATTGCGCACAGTCGGCTCAGCTTTTTGAAGGCTACCCCCGATTGCGTACTTCATGCTGAAGAACGGAAGTCCGTCTTCTGCGTGGCCCACATCGTAGATGGGAAGAATATTCGGATGATCGAGACTGGCTGCCGCTTCAGCCTCACGCCTGAAACGTTCCAGCGTCTCGCGCGAATCGGCGTGATAGGACACTACGCGTTTTAACGCGACAATCCGGCGCGAATGGATTTGCCGCGCGCGATAAATCACGCCCATCCCGCCTCGTCCGATCTCCTCTAGAATTTCGTAGTTGCTGATCGCGTGAGCAGTTAGCGAAGTCCTTTTTCCATCTTCGACAATGCTCGTCGCAAGAGCACCTACCGGAGTTTCAATGAAACTGCCCGCCCGTCGGTGTGCCGCTAAGAGTTCTTCGACTTTACGCCGCAAACGTTCATCGTCACCGCATGTTCTCTCGAGAAATGCGTCGAGCTGATCAGGACCACAATCGAGTGCTGCATGAAAGATTTCCTCGATGGTTTCCAGCCGCGGGGGTATCATGATCAGCCACTGCTCAAGTGCCAGCGCAGAGTCTAAACACGTTAAGCAGCGCCTGCCAGTTGAAACCCCAAGTCTTTCACAATTCTGTGGAGATAATAGATCGTGCAACCCCAACGTCAGGCGATGTCGTACATGAAAGGCTCGTTCTGATCGCGCTCCGTGCGCGATTCGAATTAATCCGTAGAGCCTTTACTGCAAGTGTGTTGCAGGTTTTACCTTCACTGGTTAGGCGAGCGCCTGCAATTCGTTGTACAACCACGCTCTGGCAAAGGTCCAATCACGTCGAACGGTCACGCCCGAGATATTGAGCACCTCGGCAATTTCGTCCTCTTTCAGTCCGCCAAAATATTTTAGCTCTACGACGTGAGCTTTCCTTGAGTCCAGCATTGCAAGCCTCTCCAACGCTTCATTGACATCAAGAATTGCGCTGGTCTGTTCCGGGGACACCACCGCTGCCTCGTCCAATTGGACTTTGCCGGCCCCAGCGCCGCGTTTTCCGGTCTCCAATGCTTTGGCATGATTAACGAGAATTTGTCGCATTGCTTTGGCGGCCACGGCTAAAAAATGTGATCGGTTGGCAAAACTTGGTCTCTTCTGTCCTGCGAGACGCAAATAAGCCTCATTCACCAGCGCCGTCGTTTGCAACGTGTGGTCAGGAGATTGTCCCCTCATATATTGACGCGCCAGACGCCGGAGTTCGTCATAAACAAGTGGAGTCAGCCTTTGCAGTGCACCGGTATCACCATGGCTCCATTGCTCAAGTAGCTGCGACACCTTTTGCACGTCGGGAGTGGACACTTCAGTCGCAGCGCGTGCCTTGATGGCAGCATCAAGGCCTTCAGGTTCACCATTCATGGGAGCCCTTTCTCCAAAAAATTCTTCTGACCTCTGATCGGTTTCACTCCGGTTTCTTGTTTATCAAAGTGGGAGGCAGATCGCAAGTCTGCCAAACAAAACCTGTCAAGAACTCCTCTCTACATCACAACATTTCATGAAAAAGAAACTCACGTCGGACTCGGCCTTTTTTACTCTACGCGGTCTAATCGGATTTGTATTCTGCCTGACCGGGCTTTTTGTGGCGCTGGTCGGCTTTGGTCGTCCGCCACGAGATGCGGCGCGCTCGGTGA
>DATARG010000118.1:0-4965 GCA_036264275.1 Candidatus Udaeobacter sp.
ATGGCTTGGTCGCCGCGGCTTATCTCGCCCGCTCCGGGTTGAGCGTGCTCTTGCTGGAAAAAAATGATTACATCGGTGGCGCGACGACTTCGCAGAAAATCTTTCCGGACTATGACGCCCGTTTATCGCGGTACTCATATCTAGTCAGTCTGTTTCCACAGAAGATCATCCACGATCTCGGGTTGAAGTTGGAATTGCGCCGGCGTGTGATCGCATCCTGCACACCATACCTGAAACATTCCCACGACGGCGCGTTGCTCTTGAGTAACATCGACGAAGAGGTGGGCCGCCGGTCGATGTGTGAGTTGACCGGAAACACCACGGAGTATGACGAGTTGAAACGCTTCTATGCGTTGCCGCGTGTGTTCGCCGAGCGCGTCTGGGATTCGATGCTCGAGCCGCTGATTTCCAGGGAGGAAATGGCCCGCCGATTCAAAGCAGATGAAATTTCCCGCGAAGCCTGGCGCACTTTGGTTGAGGAACCGCTCGGTAACGCGATCGAGCGTTACTTGCGAGACGATCTGGTGCGCGGCCTCGTGTTTACCGATGCGAAAGTAGGCGTTTTCACTTATCCGCACGATAATACGCTGCTGCAAAACCGGTGTTTCCTTTATCATCTAATTGGCAACAAAACGGGCGAATGGAAGGTGCCGGTCGGCGGGATGGGCGCGGTTTCGTCCGAACTGGAGCGTGCTGCACGTAAAGCAGGCGCCGAAATGCTAACGAATGTTCATGTCTACGCACTGAATGTCACCGGGAAAACCCGCACCGTTGAATTTCACGTGAACGGAAAAGACGAAACCGTCGAGGCGCGCTTTCTCCTGGCGAATTTTGGGCGAAATTTGTTGGCAAAATTTACCGGTCGATTTTATCAGCCAGATCGCACCGATGAAGGATCCGTTTTCAAGATCAATATGCTCCTGAATCATTTACCGAGACTGAAAGCAAAAAGAATCCCGGCGACTGAAGCGTTTTGCGGAACGTTTCATAGCGACGAGGGCTACCAACAGATGAATGTCAGTTATGACGAAGCGTCAGATGGCAGGTTGCCGGATAAAATGCCGTGCGAAGTCTATTGCCACACGCTCACCGACGATAGCATTCTCGCGCCTGATCTCCGCGAACAAGGCTTTCACACCTTGACGCTCTTCGGACTGGATGCGCCATGGAGCTTGTTTGTGCGGGACAACGAAAAAATGCGACGCGAGGCGGAGAAAAAATACCTCGCAGGCATCAACCAATGGTTGGAGGAGCCGATCGAAAGTTGCCTCGCACTGGCACGTGATGGCAGTCCTTGTATTGAAAGCAAGAGTCCCGTAGACATCGAGGACGCTCTCGGAATGTATCACGGGAACATTTTCCAAAATGCACCGACGTTTCCATTTGCCGAACGCAAAGAGCAGGCCGGCACCTGGGGCGTTGAGACGGAACACGAAAATGTATTTTTCTGTGGATCAAGCGCGTTGCGAGGTGGCGCGGTTAGCGGGATTCCGGGGCACAACGCGGCGATGAAGGTGCTGGAACTTTGTCGAAAGAATTCCCATGCCTGAAAGCTCAACCTCTTATCCAACTGATCCGCGCGACGTGGAGTTGATCGACGGAATCATCGCCGCCGCTTACGACGTGATCTCGGGGCCGCCCGGAAAGAAGCGCGACTGGAATCGCGAACGGTCGCTTTTCTATCCCGGTGCGCGCATAATGCCGACTGCGAGCGTTCCGGGGAGAAATGACGTCGGTCTTGAGCCGCAATTGTTGGATGTTGAAAAATATATCGCGCGGGTGGAACCGCTTTTACAGCAAGGTTTTTACGAAACGGAAATCGCGCGGCGCACCGAACAGTTTGGTCGGATCGCGCACGTTTGGAGCACCTACGAATCGCGTTACGATTTAAGCGATCCCGAGCCATTTATGCGCGGCATCAACAGCTTTCAGTTGTTCAACGATGGGCAACGCTGGTGGATCTTGTCCATTTATTGGCAGCACGAGAGCCCGGAGCACGCGATTCCGGAGAAATATCTTTAACCCTGGGTTTAGATCGATCGTGTGCCGTGACCTCGTCACTGGTGAATGCGCCTGCCGAACGCACTCACTTGTCTTGCAAATCTGTTTAGCATTCCCGGTGCTGGTTGTGGCGCGTATCGCAGCAGGATGTATGTGCCCGCGATTTGCCGGATCCGATTAGATTCGTTAGGCAGAGAGTGAGCAGCGCGTCGTGCAAAATCTAACGGACCTTCATAGGGATCGCGCGGCACGCCCAGGCGTGCAGCCTTTCGGCAAAAATGTTTATACAACGTCTTTACCCGGTCCACGCGCGAGCGCGTCCGCAGTTGCATCCATGCGAAGTAAATTGCGAGCAATGCGACTACCACGAGCAGAATTTCCGCAACGAGAAACAGCGGGCCGCGGCTGGCGATTCCGATGGAACTTAGCAAGACGTCTTGTACGTCGGAGTCGAATGCAAGAACCTGTGTATCCCATTCGTAACTCAGTGTTTCCCAAATGAACCGAACATTAGTGAAAATGGCGGACCGGAGGAACTGCGCTATCAAGGAGTTTCGGCGGGCTCCTATCTGTCCCAAAGCGGTGCGCGTCTCCAAGAACGATGTTAAATCGAGACTCGCTCTTCCCGGTGCAACTGCACTTGTTGGATCGACTCGAGTCCATCCGTTTTCTGCAAGCCAAACCTCGCACCACGCATGCGCGTCCGATTGCCGCACCAGAAAGAAGTGGCCTAGGTCGTTGTACTCCCCGCCGAGATAGCCTACTACGACACGCGCAGGGATTCCCGCCAATCGCATCAGGGTAGCGAAACTCGCCGCATAATGCCCGCAGAAGCCCGCGCGGCGACGAAAGAGAAATTCATCGAGATCGTCGTATTCCCCCGGTGTTAACGAATAGCTGAACTTTTGCGTCCGGAAGAACTGAAGCGCGCTGTTTATCACGCCGTGCGGGTTCGGATTTTGTGCCGTCCAAGAGTTTACCAGGTCGTGCACCGCTGGACTAATCGACGCCGGCACCTCGAGCGCTTCCGCTCGCTGCCTGGCTGTCATTTCGTTCTCGCTGGATTCTGATGACGTAACATCGTATCGCCGGGTTCTTCGAATCGGCTGGACGCTCCATAGGTAATCGCCGCGCGCGAGCATTGCACCGGGAACAGCTTTGACCGGGCGGTCGAGCGCAAACATCCACCGCGCCCCGCTGAGCGGTAGCGTAATGCGCTGTTGGATTTCCTTTGCGCTGGTCGATGGAACAGGACGGCCACCGCCGGTCGTGTCGACCGTAGAAGATGAGGATGCCGGCCGCGGCGCGTACGGAGCTCGCCACTCCATGCCGTTGCACTGCCACATGACGACCCCGCGCCAATACATTGGACGAGACGGGGCAGCGCTGCTTCCAGGAAACTCCGCCCGGAAGGCAATCTCGGAAGAATTGGCAAGGGCCGCGATGCTTCCGGGAGAAAGTCGATCGGAGAAGCCGATGTTTGCCGAACGGAAGGGACGCAGTTCGAACTGGAGCCCGGGGTTGATGCGGGGAAACAGCAGGAAAAAGAACACGACAAGCGGCAAGGCCTGAAGGAGAAGTTTGCACATTGTTCGGACCGGAGGCCACACCGCGCCCGGGGCTGCTCCACGATGAAACTGAATTAATGCGACTACGAGGAATGCAAAGGCAAGGAGGAGACAGAGCGCCGTCGTGAAATCCTGGGACAGGAATAATCCACACAAACATAGCACCCACCCGATCAGCACCATGACTCGGAATTCGCGTGCCGTATGTGCTTCGAGAATCTTCAGAGACATGAGAACCACGAGAAGTGATATGCCTGCCTCAACCCCTCTAACAGAACCGTAATTGATAAAGGCTATCGTAAGCGCTATCGCGACTAGCAGCAGTTTCAAGACTGTAGACCGAAGCCGGTAGCCCCTGGGTTCCATCCAAAATTTCAAAGCAAGCGAGAGAAGAAAAAGCCATGGAACCCAGATTGCGAGAGAGTCGAAGAACGGAGGTAATGTGAAAAGCAAGGCTGCCGCCATCCAAAGCAGCGGACGCCGCGGGATACTGGTGTCCTGCCTGTTGGTACTCCTACTCACGCTCATGCTCTTTTCCCCGGTACAGACTCAAAGCGCGCAGGGAGTAATGAAAATGGTTCTGCCCAACGGCTGGAAGTATTTCCATGCCTGGAAGACGGAGGCCATAAGGTTTTCGCGCACGTTCAGCCTCGATCACCCACAGCGTGAGTTGCGAAAGCTTTTGCTCTACATCCGCAAAATGGAGCTCAGAAAAATCGAGATACACTGCGCCGCTGTTTTCTGCAGCGAACTGCTTTGTCATTAGCGGTTGCCCGCGTGCCACAGCTTTCCAGTCAATATGCCGTTGGGATTCTCCCGGGACATAGGCGCGGACTCCTGCAAAGTCATCGCCATACCCGATGCTTTGCTGCGCCCAGCTATTAGCTAAGCCCAAGCGGTTTGTTGGTAGCTGAGGGTTTCCCGCCGGCTTTGGATAGACGAGATATGTCTGTTTAGACACAAATCTCTTCGATGCGCGCACGAATCCGAGCGGGTAACAACTTGTTAGGTCTAATCTTTCTATTTTATGTTCGCCTCTTTGCCGCGCCGCAAATCGAAGGGTCAGACGGCCAGCGTTCTGGGGTGGAATACAGTCAAGGCGCCCACGAGTCTTATCTGTGTTTGGCAAGACCACTTCGACGCCATAACGAGTCACACGAGAGCTGTTCATGATCTCAACGGGCAAGCATACCTCGTCGCCGGCAAATGTCGGCTTGGCGGATTCGACCCTCAGTGTGACGGCCGCAAGATTGATCAGCGTATGCGGGATCGAGACCAGAATCACCGAAACTAGCAAAAACAAGAGCAGGTAAATTGCTGCGCTGTTTTGACTCGACGCCGCGTACCACATCGTGCCAAGCACAAACAGTAGTGCAGCGAAACCTGCAGTTGGATA
>DATARG010000127.1:0-22157 GCA_036264275.1 Candidatus Udaeobacter sp.
CATACAAATGATAAGCGGCGAAAATTTCAATCAGTTTGTCGCGTCCGGGGAAATGTGCGGGAAAAAACCGGAACAGTTTGAATCCACTGATGACGAACGTAGCAACCAGGAAAGCAACCGACGCGCTGAGAAGAATGAGCAACAGCCATAGTAAATTTCGGGTTTCCGGTTTCTGGGCAAGGAAATCATATCGCAACGCGATCAGGGTGGCTGTGACGGCAACGAGAGCAACGAGTCCGATGAATCGATCGAACACTACAGCGAGCAGCGCGCCCGCCTTCTTGTCAGGTGTTTCCTTTAGCAGGTAATAGCTCTTGATGATGTCGCCACCGGTGCCTCCGGGCAGAAATTGGTTGTAAAATAACCCAATAAAGAAGAGTCCGGTTAGGCGCGAGACACTAAGGTGAATGTTTTGCACTTTCAGCAAAATGTGCCAGCGAAATGCCGCAGCTGTTTCCACGACGAAATAGGCCAACATCGCCATCAGAACCCAGCGATACTCCGCGTTCCGGAGCGCCTCGACCATCTGGGCGCGCCGGTTTGGATCATGATAAACCCAATACAGCACACCGGTGGTGACGCTAAGCTGGAAAATCGTAACGAGAACCTTCTTCATTCGCCAAAACGTTCTTTCCAGATTCGAACCGATTGACGAATCGCATCCGCCGCCTTGTTTGGGCTCATCTCCCAGACAAATAAGCAATTCGTGGGAAGAAGCGGAACAAGTTTATCGAAATCTATCCCGCCAGTGAAAGGTGCTTCATGGTCCCTGGCCGGCCATACGCAATCCTGTACGTGGCAGCCAAACGCCCTTGAACCCACTGTGCCCAGCCACTCAGCGTGATCGATGAATCCCAGGTTCTGCTTGATTTGTGAGTGGCCGAAATCATGCCAGTAGCCGACCTGCTCCGAAGTCAATTCGTCCAGCAAGCCTGGTAACTCGCGTTCGCTAGGAATTTCTTCGTAACCACGCCGGCTCTCCAAGGCGATCCGGACGCTTTTCGAAGCCGCATGCTCAACGATGCGGCCCAAGCAATCTTTCACCCGCTGCAAATGAACGGATGCGCGCCGTTCACGCGTTTCCACGGCTTTCAGTTTAGCGCGGACATATCCACGAGAAAAGTGTTTGCCTGCTTTGGTCATCAAGATCAGTCGATCGGTAATTGGCTGCATTTTCACCTTGCCCAAATGCAACACGACAAATGGCGCACTGAGTCGTTCGGCGAAATCGATTGTTTGAAAAGTTTGTCTCACAGCACGGTCGCGTTCTTCGGGAGAAACAGCAGAAAATTCATAACAATCCGGCGAAGCCACCATCACTTCGACGGGCAACGGACAAAAATTATGCAGACTGCTGAAACGAACCTGACCCGAGTCGAACATTTTCTGTATCCCCGGCATTAGCGACAATCGTATTCCATGGCCCAATTCGATCGAATCAAAACCGAGTTCGGTCTTGATTTCGCGGAGCATTTCATCTCCCGCGATGTGCCGGCCAGAGTTCCAGCAAGTGGAAAACGAAATCATCGGTTAACTGTGGACGTTCTCTGCTGCGAACGCCATGCTTCAGCAGACGGGCTCAACTTCAGGTTCCGGTGCGGGCGAAACCGGTTGATCGCAAACGTGGCGTCCGGCAACACTCAAGACCGAGAAAGCAGCGATTCCATAGATCACTGACGCAATCATCAGGGTGGTACGCATTCCAATGAGATCGGAGAAACCGGGTGTGATCAGGCCCGCAATGGGCATCAGACCGAAGAAACTCATGCCCACAACTGCCGACACACGCCCGCGCAAATGCGCTGGCGCCTGTTCCTGCACGATTGTGTTCGTAAGGCCAAAATTCATTGAGAGGGCAATGGCCATGGCGCCCATCGCGCAGGCGGTCAGCAAAAAACCTTGCGACATTGACATGACAAAAACACCCACTGCGATCGCTAGCACGTTTCCGGTCATGAATTTCAGCCGATTCTCGCGCGCGACGCTAAGTAATCCAATCGAACCCAGGAATGCGCCGCTGCCAGATATTGCCATCAATCCACCCATGCTTTTCGCGCCGAGATGAAGAATGTCGCGTACGTAGAGCGGCAGCATGACGGAGATCGCCGGGAAAACGAAGACTGTGTTCAGCGCGATCAGCGTGATGAGGGAAACAATGATGCGATTGGAGCGAACATAGCGAAACCCCTCCAGAATCCCGCTACGGCGTTGCTGTTCTTCCTCTGGTGTGCCCACCGGCCGTTTGGGTAGCGAAATAAGCGCGGCGATCAATGCCACAAAAGAAAGCGCGTTTGTAAAAAATGCCGACGCAGCGCCCCACCACCCAACGAAAAGTCCCGCCAGCGAAGGACCGATCAAACGCGATCCATGGAACACCGATCTATCAAGAGCAACGGCTGCGGCGATCTCATCGCGCTTCACCAACTCAGGCACCAGCGCACTGATCGCGGGCATTTCGTAGGCGAAAGCAGTCCCCAGTAGCAGCGCAAAGAAAATAATATGCCAGACGCGGACGTGACCGCTCATTACCAAGAATCCCAAAGCCACAGCAAAGACGATTTGCGCAATTTGCGTCGCCACCAGGATCTTGCGTTTGTCCAGTCGGTCAGCCAATGAGCCCGCCACGGGAGCAAGTATCAGCGCCGGCAAGCCTGCGGCAAAGTTCACCAGTCCAAGCAGAATCGCCTTGCTCGTAAGAGCGCTCATCACCCAGCTTTGCGCCATCATTTGCATCCACGTGCCGCTGTCGGAAATGAGTGAACCGATGATGTAGCGTCGAAACGGTCCCTGCCGCAAAAGCGCCAGCGACTTCGATCCAACCCATTTTTCCTGCGCTGCCATGGCCAACACTCATCGTTGTGGCGGCGTTTGTGTCAAACGCCTTAGCCCGCAGTTAGGCGGGCTCCATATTTAGAAAAAGATCGCGGCAGATAGTTTACCTAAGGTCGATTGCCGAGTGAATCCCGTTTGTTACTTTGAAGGATGCGCATCGATAGATACACGCAGAAAATGCAGGAGGGGCTGCAAGCCGCGCAGGACCTCGCATCGCAGCTAAACAATTCTGAAATTACCAACGAGCATTTGCTCTCCGCTCTTCTAAACCAGAGCGACGGGATCGCGCGTCCGCTTCTGGAGAAGATTGGGGCAAATGTAGATCAGTTGCAGGAAAGACTGCGTTCGGAGTTGGAGAGGCGGCCGAAAATCCACGGCAGCGCTACTGATCTGCGAATCTCGAATGAACTCCGCACCGTACTGGACGGCGCCGAGAAGGAGATGTCCAAGCTTAAAGATGAGTTCACTAGTGCTGAGCATTATTTACTGGCTTTGGCCGGCGCCAGCGTTCCAGCAGCAAAGTTACTCAAGGATTTAGGCGTTACCCGAGACAAGTTCATGCAGGGGCTTCAGCAGGTGCGCGGTTCGCAGCGGGTCACCGATCAAAATCCTGAGGGCAAATTTCAGGCGTTGGAAAAATACGGGCGCGACCTCACGGAGTTGGCGCGGCGCGGCAAGATCGACCCGGTAATCGGACGCGACAATGAGATCCGTCGCGTAATGCAGGTACTTTCACGCCGGACGAAAAATAATCCGGTGCTCATCGGCGACCCGGGTGTGGGCAAGACGGCGATCGTGGAAGGCCTGGCGCGTCGCGTTATCAGTGGTGATGTGCCGGAGTCGTTGAAGAACAAGCGAATTATCGCAATGGACATCGGCGCCATGGTTGCAGGCGCTAAGTTCCGCGGCGAATTCGAAGACCGGCTCAAAGCCTTCTTAAAAGAAGTCACCGATTCCCAGGGTCAGATAGTTCTCTTCATTGATGAACTGCACACAATAGTCGGCGCGGGTGCGGCAGAAGGTTCGGTAGATGCTTCAAACATGTTGAAGCCGATGCTTGCGCGCGGCGAGCTGCGGACGATCGGCGCTACGACAATCGATGAATACCGCAAATACATTGAGAAGGACGCTGCGTTGGAGCGGCGATTTCAGCCGGTGCTTGTCAGTGAACCCACAGTGGAGGACACCATCGCGATCTTGCGCGGGTTGAAGGAACGCTACGAAGTGCACCACGGAGTGCGGATCACGGATGGCGCACTGGTTGCCGCAGCCGTGCTATCGCAGCGTTACATCACGGATCGTTTTCTTCCGGATAAGGCGATCGACTTGGTTGATGAAGCGGCATCGCGTCTGAAAATCGAGCTCGATTCGATGCCCACAGAGATTGACGTGATCGAGCGCCAGGTCATGCAGCATGAAATGGAACGCCAGGCGCTCAAGAAAGAGAAAGATCCGGCCAGCAAGGAGCGTTTGAAGAAGCTCGAGAAGGAATTGGCTGGGTTAAAGGAAAAATCGAATGCGCTGAAAGCCGAGTGGCAAAAGGAGAAAGCAGTCATCGATGAGCAGCGGAAAGTGAAGGAAGAGATCGATCGATTACGAACTGAATTAGAGCGTTCACAACGGCGGGGTGAGTTGAGCAACGCAAGCGAAATCCAATACGGCCGGATCCCTGAATTGGAAAAAAAGCTGGCCGACTTAACTGCGAAATCGGCCAAAACAAAAAAGCGGTTGCTCCGCGAAGAAGTGACGGAGGAAGATATCGCAGAGGTAGTGGCGAGTTGGACCGGTATTCCCGTTTCGCGTTTGCAGGAAGGCGAACGCGAGAAACTCGTAAAGCTCGAGGAACATTTGCATTTGAGAGTAGTCGGCCAGGACGAAGCGATCAAAGCCGTGTCCAATGCCGTACGCCGCGCGCGCGCAGGTTTGCAGGATCCAAATCGGCCGCTTGGCTCATTCATCTTTCTCGGACCGACCGGCGTGGGGAAAACAGAATTAGCCCGGGCGCTCGCTGAATTCCTATTTGATGACGAGAACGCCATGATTCGCATCGACATGAGCGAATATATGGAGAAACACACGGTAGCGCGGCTGATCGGCGCACCGCCTGGGTACGTCGGCTACGAGGAAGGGGGCCAACTTTCCGAAGCAGTGCGCCGCAAACCGTACTCGGTCGTGCTCTTCGATGAAATCGAAAAGGCACATCCCGACGTTTTCAATGTTCTGCTGCAAGTGCTCGACGACGGCCGGATTACGGACGGGCAGGGGAGAACGGTCGATTTCAAGAATACGGTTGTGATCATGACTTCCAACATCGGCTCGCAATACATCATGGAAGAAGAATCTTCCGAAGCGAGGCGACGACTGGTCATGGATGCATTGCGCGCACATTTCCGTCCTGAGTTTTTGAATCGTGTCGACGAGATCATCATCTTCGATCGGCTCAGTGAAGAGGAGCTAAAGAAAATTGTCGAAATTCAGCTTGGCCGATTGTCGAAACGTCTCGAGCAACAAAAGATCACGCTAAAGCTCTCCGATTCCGCCAAGGCACTGCTCGCCCGCGAAGGCTACGATCCCGTTTACGGTGCGCGACCTTTGCGGCGCGCCATTCAAAGAGAAATTCTCGATCCGCTCAGCGTCGATATTCTGGAAGGCAAAGTCCGCGAAGGTCAGACCGTTCACGTCGACGCGAAAAACGGCGCGCTCGAATTTCGCGTAACATAGAATTTAATCTCTGCACCGGCCGATTTAACCGCCGTGTTGTCTTGAGCTACTTCCGCTTTTGCAGAGAGCCGAACCTTACATTAATTCTTCGAGGTGAAGCAGAGAATACTTTGCAGTCATCCCTTTCGCCAAGGATCGGCCCCGCGGCAATAATAGGATGTCCGATCGGAGTCATTCCAAGACGGCGGTTAAATCGAGAATGATTCTGATTCCTGCGAAATCCTTGCCGCAAACACTCCGAAGCGCCTCGATTCGGCGGAGGGCGCGAATGACATCACGATCAAAAAGTATTAGCCGTGATCGGCCTTCTTCGTCGCCGGCGACAGAAGATGATACTTACAGTAAACAAAAATGGTGCGCCGAGGCACATCAACGATTCGCGATGTGGCTTCGATCGTTTAGAGCGCGCCGCTTGAGGCTCACATAATTGGATCTCCCGGGAATGCGCTTGCACGCCCTGCCTTTCCGATCTTGGAATTTCAGTTCTTAAGTCATTCAAATAATACTCGCCGGATTGGACACGGCCGCCAGCAGCGGTTCGAGACCGCGCGCGCCGTCATAGCGTTGACCATTGATAAAGAAGCATGGCGTGCCGTTTACTCCGCCGCGCACTCCGCTGTTAAAATCTTCGCGAACGCGCTGAGCGTGTGCGCCTGAAATGACTTCCTGAAGCAGCCGCTTTGCATTAAGACTTAGCGCGGCTGCGTATTCCGCCAGCGTCTCGTCGTCGAGCGCATCCTGGTTGGCAAAGAGTGTTTCATGCATCGGCCAAAACTTTCTCTGTTCTGCAGCCGCTTCGGCGGCTTCAGCTGCATGTTCAGCATGCGGATGAACATTGGTGAGCGGAAAATGCCGGAAGGCAAAACAGAGTTGGTCACCGAGTCGGCGCTGAATCTCTTTGACGATTGGCTGAACTTCGCCGCAAAAAGGACATTCATAATCTCCGTACTCCAGCAGTGTAATGGGCGCGTGAATCGTCCCTTGAAAGTGATCGCGTTCAGGGTCCGGCAATTTGAGATACATTCGGTTAATCACTTGGCCTTCATCCATGCCGGCATTGGTTGTTTATTTTGCAAATCCTCCAATGCAGAAAGAATTCCATGAGTCATGTGCGTCTACTCGTGGGCTTGTCCTAAATGCCGGCGGTCCGGACACTGATAACACCTTTCCAGTTTCGCATCCGGAACGCGACAATCATGAGCAGAATTCCGAAAACAACGGCCCAGGCTGCGATCAACCAGACCAAGGCTAGTGCGCCGGCTGCGGGCTGCAGCAACAGAATGATGCCAAACGCGACCGAGGCGGTGCCCGCCAGGACAAGCAACCATTCGTTTGTGATGATTTTGCGTAATCTCAGTGCAGCGACGAGCTCCATCACGCCGGTCACTATTGCCCAGGCAGCGATCAGTATTAGCAAGCCGAGCGCAGTGATACCAGGCATCACCAAACTGAACAATCCAGCCAGAATGCTAAGCAGTCCGCCGAGAATTAAACTGCCTACTTTCGGATAACCCTTGGGAGTTTTCGCTGCGAGAACGAGCGATAGAACGCCGTTCACAAGAGCGAAAGCTCCGAAGAGCCAGACTAACATGAGCAAAGTGGAGCCCGGCCACATGAATGCCAGGATGCCGAACAGCGCTGCAATCAAGCCGCGCAGAGCGAGCAACCACCAATTTACTCTGAACGTGTCGACCACGGTGACGCGTTCACGTGCTTCCACATCATCAGTTCCATTCATTTTCGCTTCCTCCGAGAATTGGACTTCGCGTTTCTTTTTTGAGACGAAATTGTGGAGGCATCGCGACCGCCGGGGATTTTCGTCCGCGATAGCAATCGAATGTCCGAGCGCAATCGTTCCAACGCGGCGGTTAGGTCGAGGATGATCTTGATTCCGGCGAGATCGTCGCCGCAAACCGTCCGAAGAGCTTCGATTCGGCGTAAAGTGCGAACGGCATTTCCGTTAAAGTAGTAGCCATGGTCGGCCGTGGTAGGCACCGGCAATAGAAGACGATACTTACAATAAACAAGGATGGTGCGGCGGGGCACATCCACGATTCGCGATGTGGCTTCAAGCGTGTAGAGCGCGTCGGCTGGCGGCTCAAACAATTGGATCTCGCGGGAGGATAATTCCGCGAGTTTCGACATTCGTGTCGGACTTCTGGTTGTATTGATCATTCAAGTAATCCTACCGGCTCCGAGACTCATCTTGCCTCTGTCGTTGCAGGCGTCGCTTGTTTTTTTTGCAGATCCTCCAACGCCGAAAGAATTCCGTCTGCACCGGGATTAACTCCAATTGGCGAGACAAAGCTCCAGTAAACTTTCCCCTCCGCGTCGATGACAAACAACGCTCGCTCGCTGACACCATCTTTGTCGCGGTAGACGCCGTACCGGCGCGCCACTTCGCCCTTCGGTTCAAAATCGGCTAAAAGCGGGAAATGAAGCTTCCGATCACGCGCAAACGCGGCGTGACACCATGCGCCATCAACCGAAATTCCGATGAGTGCCGCCCCGAAGTCGTGAAAATCTTTGAGGACTTCGTTGTAGAGAGCCATCTGATCGCCGCAGACAGGACTCCAATCAGCTGGGTAAAACGTGAGCACGACCGGCTGACCGCGGATTTCTCTCAACGTAAGCCATTGATCAGGTGTGCTTCGCAACGTGAAATCGGGTGCTTCCACTCCCGGAGGCAGCGCTGTGCGTCGGCTCTTGGAATACATCTCTTTGTAACCATGTCCCTGCCGAGACTTCGGGTTGGTCGCGGTGTTTGCTTCCGTGGGCGTTGGCATGAGAAAAGAACTTTCGTTTACGAGGAGCGGTGACGCCCCTCCCTCTGTGATCGTCACTAGCTCAATGCGCGTCGCAATCCTGAATGCGACGCGCGCTCTCGAGAGAGTCGTCATCGAGCTTGGTCAGGCGACCTTGACTTCGATTTGTTTGGGTTGGGCGTGCTCGCTCTTTGGCACATGCACGGTGAGCACGCCATCTTTGAACTCTGCGTTTACCTTGGTAAAATCAGCGTCGTCGGGCAGCGCAAAACTGCGCATGAAGGTGCCGTAGCCGCGTTCGACTCGATGATACTTCTTTTTCTTTTCTTCCTTCTCAAACTTGCGTTCGCCAGAGATGGTTAACACGCCGTTTTCGACCGTAACTTTTACGTCTTCTTTTCTCATCTCGGGCAACTCAGCCTTGATGAGGTATTCCTTGTCATCTTCGGTAATGTCCGCCAAGGGGGTCCATTCGGGTAGAGTGATCTCTTCCCGGCCGTTCCCGCGACGTTGCGGACGGCCAAAAAGGGTTGAGAGACGGTTTTGGAACTCTTCCATTTCTCGGAGTGGCTCCCAGCGGGTAAGTGTTTGTTGCATTTACGATATTCCTTTCGGCTCGTTTGTTGTTGAATTGTGACTAGTTTGATCGGCAGTACCACTGCCACCACCTATATTATCGGGACGACTCATGCCCATCGCCGGGTATCTTAAGTTGCCATTTTCTGGCCCGCGGATGTTTCTTACCAAGATTCGGCGGCAGGGAATTCGCGTTTCAAACCGCAGCACATGGCTCACGCGTAGTGCATTGGCAGGATCAATTGCGAACTAGCGCTGATCGTGCGAATCGAACTTTCCTTTAGCACCACAAGCTATTGAACATCTCGGTAACTAAAGTTACCTTTTCGCAGTCATTGTTGCGCTCAGCCATTATTTTCTGAGAAGATATTTTTAGAGTCTGCGGGTTTGGCCGCCTCGAGGGTTCGCAGCAATTCTACGTTGTGACAATCTATCGAACGAAACCCGTATACTGGCGGCAAGGAACAACTCTAGGCAGACGCCGCGCTCGTAGCCCATGGCAATGTATCGCGCAAGGTTAATGCACAACGCCGCAAGGCTCAGGAAGCGTTGCGCCGATCGGATCTGCCCTTCCGCCGTATTTTCAAAAGCGGAGGCGCCACGTTCTCTTTCGTGTTGCCGGTCTGAAACAGCGTCGTCTAACAAATGAAGAAGCCAGCGGCACTCGTCTATTTGGTAAATGATGATGCTTCTTTCCGCCGCTCCACGGAGCGCTTGATCAAGTCGGCAGGATTCAGGGTCAGGTCCTTTTCTTCCGCGCGAGATTTCCTGCGAAACAAACGATCGGAAGGCGCGGCCTGTCTCGTACTTGACCTGAAACCGCCGGGCCTGAGTGGGTTCGACTTACAGCGCGAGCTGACAAAGCGCGGTAGAAGGATACCCGTGATCTTTATCACCGGCCACGGCGATATCCCGATGTCGGTACGTGCAATGAAAGCCGGCGCAGTTGACTTCTTAACGAAGCCTTTTCACGAACGGGCTTTGATTGATGCAATCGCGGATGCGCTGAAACAGGCGGCACAAAGATCCACAGCACGCGGAACGGCGGCCGACGCAGCAGTTTTGGAGAAGTCACTTTTCGCATTGCATTCGGCAGTCGATGTCGACTCGTTCTGGACTGCGGTGCAGCGGGTGTTCGCCGAATCGTTCCCCTCGAGTAACCTCGGCTTGACTCTGCAACACAATCCCGTGCGCCCCACGACCGCCAAGTGGCAGCACTCGATCCCCGGCGGAGCAATCGATGCCGAGCCGCTGCAGGCATTTTTATCCGCGCACCCACGGAGCAAGATCGTGCGCGACAGCGATGTCTTTCCCGATCTCGACGACCTGTTGAAGTCGGCCTTTTATCGCGATTACATGAAGCCGCGTAAATGCAAGCACGCGATTGGCCTCTGCTTTTGGAGCGGGCCACGACTTGCTTGCGTAATCACGATCATGCGCAGCGGTCGGCAGGGTGAGGTACGCCAGCCGGAGATGAGATTGCTCCGTCGCTTGTACGCCGAATTCAACATTGCGCTGCGTCGCATCAGGTTGCTCGAACGTGAACACTCTGCCCGCTCCGCCTTTGAAACATTTCTGCGCGGGCTGCCGTTGCCGACCATGCTGCTGCGCTGGAGCCTCAAGCTGGCATATCAAAACAAAGCAGCGCGGCAGTTTTGTCTGGTCTGGCGCGAGGGACCGAAAGCTGCACGAATGATGAAAGCAGAAGCAACGATTCCGGATGAGATTCTTGATGGTTGTCGACGGCTCAAGCGACGTTGGGAAAAAGCATGCGGAGTTAATGCAGCTCAACCCGCAATTGAGCAGGAATCTTTTCATCACCCGGAATGGGACCGTCTGCGAGTAACGATCACCATCGCGCACGTCAACACCGTCGGACTCACGCCGCCGGATTTTCTCGTTCAATGCGAAGAGACTAGCGCTCCCGCTGCAGATGGGCCGCCATCCGCTGACACGACTCTCGCTCACCTCGCACGACTGACGTCTCGCGAGCAAGAAGTGACTCGCCTCGCCTGTGAAGGCTGGACGAATCAAGAGATCGCTAACGAAACTTGTTTGAGTGTACAGATGGTGAAGAAACATCTTCACTCAATCTTTCGAAAACTCGAGGTCCCCAGCCGGAGCCGATTGATGGCCTTGATGCGATAGCTATCTTCGGAGCTAGAATAGCGAAGCGCAGGCTCAGACTCCGAGCTTGACCTCGATCGTGTTCACACCTCCTCGAGGACGCGAAATCCCGGATTCCGGAAGGGTCATCGCGCGCCTGCCTCAGGTCATTTCATTTCCAATGGAACTTTGCTCTGTGGCGGCGGAAAAGGTTCGTCGAGATCGATGAAATCCTGCATGGTTAGTTTCAACCCCAACGCGCCGCGATTTTCGCGAACGTGGTCGGGACTGCTTGCTTTTGGAATAGCGACAACATCGCGCTGCAACAACCATGCCAGGGCGACCTGCGCCGGCGTAGTCCCATGACGCTTCGCAATCGATTTCACTGTTTGGTTTTCAAGCAATTCCTTTTTCTCGGTGCCGGAATGTCCGATCGGCGAATAAGCCATGATTGGGATGCCGCGCTGCTGGCACCAACGGAGAAGGTCCCATTCGATTCCGCGATGCGCCAAATTGTAAAGAACCTGGTCGGTCACGAACTCGTCGCCGCCAGGTAAAGCGAACGCTTCCTCCATATCGTCGACGTCGAGATTGCTCACGCCGTAATCCAAAATCTTCCCAGCCTGCCTCAGCGTTTGAAATGCCTCGATCGTTTCACTCAACGGGACCGTACCGCGCCAATGCAGCAGATAACAATCGAGATGATCAGTCCGCAGACGGCGCAGACTTCTCTCGCAGGCTTGGATCGCGCCCTGTCGCGTCGCGTTGTGTGGATAAACTTTGCTCACCAAAAAAACTTCGGCGCGACGTCCCTTGATCGCTTCGCCGATCAACTCTTCGGCTGCGCCTTCACCGTACATCTCTGCCGTGTCGATGAGCGAGATGCCAAGATCCAAACCGAGTTGCAGCGCTGCAATCTCGCTTTTTCGCTTGGCCGAATCTTCGGCCATTCCCCATGTTCCTTGTCCGAGAATGGGAATTCGTCTTCCGGAAGGAAGTGGCAGCGTTGTGATGGCAGTCATCGCCGGATGCGTAACACGATTCGGCCGAGAAGGTGGCCGCGCTTTATTCGTTCATGCGCCTTCGCTGCCTGGGCGAGAGAGTAAACCGCGGCGATGGGAATTTGCAGGCGTGCTTCTTCGACAGCGCGGTTGAGTCGCGCAAAATTTTTCGGGCTCGCGATTGCGTCGTATGACTCGATGCGAATCTTCGAACGCTTGCGCGGCGTCGGCTCAACGCCGTTGGGATAGGCGATGCGACCACCGGATCGCATCTGATCGAGCAATTGTTCGAGCGCTTTGCCCCCGGCGAGCGCGAGCGCTGCGTCGAGGCCGTCGGGTGCGAACGATCGCAGTCGGTCGGGCGCGTCCTTCCTATTCAAATCAACAACGCCGTCGACGCGAAGTTTCTTCAACAACCTTATCGCAGCGCGACCACGCGCCGTTCCGATTACGCGTGCACCGTGTCGTTTCGCGAATTGCACAGCGAGAGTTCCGACGGCACCTGTCGCACCGAAAACCAAAATTGTTGTGCCCCGACGAACGCGCAGATGATCATCGATGCCTTGCACTGCCGTCAGGCCGGTAACGGCGGAGGCGCCGGCGGAAAGCAAATCAAGCCGCTTGGGCACGGGCGCGACATGTTGGGCATTGACCGCCACATATTCGGCATAAAAGCCGCCCTTCGGATTGATGAATTCGTAGGCCCACACGCGATCGCCAATTTTGAAGCGGGACCTTACGCGACCTTTTTGCGCGATAACCCCGGCGCCATCGGTTCCAAGGATAAGCGGAAATTTCGGACGTCCTTCCGGCCACCAACCACCGCGAATGTCGCCATCCCAAACGCCAATGCCCGCAGCACGCAGCGAGATCAACACTTCGCCTGCACCGGGCTGAGGAATTGGAAGCCTGTGTAGTTTGAGAACTGACGGCGGACCGAATCGGTCGATCGCGGCCGCCTTCATCTTGTTTGATTGCGGTCGGCGGCTCGCACGATGTGGCTTCTCCGTTCCTTACTCCTACATCTCGCGATAAAGCTTCTTGTTCAGAAACTCTTCGATGCCCAGCGGCCCGCACTCGCGCCCGTAACCGGATTTTTTGATGCCGCCGAACGGCATGTCTTCATAAATCCAGGCCGGATGATTGATGTAGACCATGCCGGCGTCGATCTGATCTGCGACACGACGGCCGCGCGCCTGATCAATCGTGTAAATGGAAGCGCCAAGGCCGTACTTGGTGTCGTTCGCAACCTTAATCGCAGTTTGCTCATCTGGAACGATCATGACGGACGCCACTGGACCAAACAGCTCTTCGTCATAAGCCGGCGTTCCTTTCTGAACATCGCTCAGGATTGTTGGTTCGAAGAAAGCACTCCCCGGCTCGGCGCGCTTTCCACCAAGGACCACCTTGGCTCCGCCCGCGACGGAGCGAATCACCTGGTCCTCGAGGATTTCTGCTGCGCGCGCAGTCGAGAGCGGCGCCACGCCAGTTGCCTCATCGAGCGGGTCGCCCAGTTTGAGTTCGACGAGCTTCGCGCGGAAGCGATCCACGAACTCGGCGCCTACCGCTTCCTGCACAATGAAACGCTTCGCGGCCACGCATGATTGCCCCATGTTTGTCATCTTCCCCGACACTGCGCACTCGACCGTGAGGTTCATGTCCGCGTCATCGAGGACGATGAAGGGATCGCTTCCACCAAGCTCCAGGATCGTCTTCTTTACATTTCGACCGGCACGCTCAGCGACTTTGGCGCCGCTGTCGTTGCTTCCGGTAAAGGACACACCTTGCACGCGATCGTCGTCGATGACCTGATTCGCCAGTCGCGACGAGATGACCAGATTGGTGTAAGCGCCGGCAGGAAAACCCGCATCGCGAAAGATTGCTTCCAGCGCTTCGGCGCATTGCGGCACATTTGACGCGTGCTTCATCACCACGGTGTTGCCGGCTGCGAGATTCGACGCGGCCATGCGAATGACCTGGTACCCAGGATAATTCCAAGGCTCGATGCCGAAGATCACGCCGAGCGGTTCGTTTAAAATCATTCCGTCGACGAGCGCTGAAGGTAGCCATTGCGGCTGCAACAGCTCGTGGGCGCGGATGGCGTAGTACTCGAATATGCTCGCGCAGAGCTTCACCTCTTTGCGTGCTTCCGCGATGCGCTTGCCCATTTCGAGCGTCATCAATCGCGCCAGTTCTTCCTCGCGCTCGAGGCATAAATCGGCGGCCCTTAGCAGTAACGTAGTGCGTTCCGGAATCGAAGCGCGACGCCAGGCCGTGAAGCGTTCATGCGCTCCCGCAATCACACCATCGACCTCCTCCGGCGTCATCTCCGGATAGGTCTTCAACGTTTGCCCATTGTAAGGATTGACCGAACGCAGAAGAGCACGCTTTTGGGCTTCTTCAGATTTATCTGCACCTGGGTTAACGCGCTGCTCCTTGTTCTCATAACGCGAGATAGTCACAGTCATAGCTTCATAATTACGTAACCCGAACGGCCATTACTCCGGTAACTTAAGTTTACCTTTCGCCGCGACTACGACTGTGCATCCTGCGTGGTGCGTAACTAAAGAGCAATGGCGGCGCCCAATCTTCACCCGACCGCATTCCCGAAGATCGAGGCCGCTTGTCCAGAGCTAGACGAGGAACAGCTGGCGACCCTCGCGAAGTTTGCGGTCTCCAAACACTTCAAAGCCGGTGAGACGCTGCTGAAAGCCGGGGAACAGGAAATGAAATTGTTCGTCGTGAAAAGCGGCGAAGTGGAAATCCGCGATGGTTCTTCGAACGAAGTCGTGACGGTGTTGGGACCGCGGCAATTTACGGGCGAAGTCGACCTGCTCGCGGGCAGGCCGTCCGCCGTTCGCGCCGTCGCAAAAACGGACTGCGATACCTATGAAATCTCGACAGATGGTTTGAAGAAAATCCTGAAGCAAATGCCACGCTTGAGCGATCTCCTGCTGCGCGCGTTTCTCATGCGCCGCGAATTGATCGAGGAGTTAGGGCTCGCGTCGGTCAGAGTCATCGGCTCGCGTCATTCGAAAGACACTCATCGCATCCGGGAATTTCTCGCGAAGAACAAAATTCCATTCAGCTGGATCGATCTGGAAAACGATCCGCAAGTCGAGGCTTTGCTGAAGAACTTCAAGACCACGCCTAACGAGACGCCGCTCGTGGTTTGCGGGGAGAATAGGATCCTGCGCAATCCCAGCAACGGCGAGCTTGCAGATTGTCTTGGGATCAGAAAACCGGTCGAGCACGCGATCTACGATCTGATCATCGTCGGCGCCGGGCCAGCCGGACTTGCGGCAGCGGTGTATGGCGCTTCGGAAGGATTGAAGACGCTCCTGCTCGATCGTATTGGGCCCGGTGGACAAGCGGGAAGCAGCTCGAAGATCGAGAACTACATGGGATTTCCCACTGGCCTCTCTGGAAGCGACCTGGCCGAGCGCGCCGTACTTCAAGCAGAGAAATTCGGCGCGACGCTTTCCATTCCCGATGGAGTGATCGGACTCGGAAGCGACGGCGGTTATCATGAAGTGCAGTTGGATAGGGACGAAAAACTCGCGGCCAGGTGCGTCCTCATTTCGTCCGGCGCTACCTACCGAAAGCTCAACGTAAAGAACAACGAACGTTTTGAAGGCACCGGCGTTTACTACGCCGCAACTCAAGTCGAGGCGCCTTTCTGCAAACACGCCCACGCTATCGTGGTAGGGGGTGGAAATTCCGCAGGTCAGGCGGCGATATTTTTGTCGGAGACAGCTAGGAAGGTTTTCGTCGTCATTCGCGGCGACGATTTGGGCAAGAACATGTCGCACTATCTTGTCTGCCGCATCGAAGAGACGCCCAAAATCGAAGTGCGGAAACGCACCGACGTAACGGGAATGGACGGCGATCAATGGCTCGAGACCGTTTGCCTGACGAATCGTGAGACCGATCAGACGGAAACGATCTCGTGCCCGGCCCTGTTTGTTTTCATCGGTGCGATACCACACACGAAATGGCTTCCATCCGGGATCAATCTCGATAGCAAGGGCTTCGTGCAAACCGGACAGCAGGCCGGCGAGTCCGCGGCGTGGCCCCTGCAGAGACAACCATTTCTTTTAGAGACAACAGTGCCGGGCGTTTTTGCCGCAGGGGATGTGCGGCAGGGTTCGATCAAGCGCGTCGCAGCCGCAGTCGGCGAAGGATCAATGACCGTACAGTTCGTTCATCAATTTCTCGCCGCGAGTCAGAAAGAGGTCGACGGCATGAGCGCGTCAATCATTCCACGGGGATGACGGCAACGCATCATATGGGTTCGCGTCATCGCGCGATCGGGCAGAGCGCATGCGTTCTTTGAAGCCGAGTCCTCTCCCGCGATTTATACCACCGATGCTTTGCACTCTGATTTCCGATCGTTTGGACGATGCGAATTGGATCTTTGAGCCGAAGCTTGATGGCCAAGGCATCCCGGGCCTTGTCGGCGAAGAAAACACTCCATTTAGATGATGAAATCCCCAATTGTCACCGCCCGCCCCGGACACAAAATCAAGCTTTCGAAAATCGATCCCGACCATACGGACGGCATTGATAAGGAAAAAGCGGTCGCGCGATTTTGTGAGCTGCGCGAAAAAATCAGCCAGCTCCAAGAGATTTTGTATGCGGAGCATCGGCGAAGTTTGCTGCTTATTTTTCAGGCGATGGACGCGGGCGGGAAAGATGGCACGATCAAAGGCCTTAGCGGCGGACTCAATCCGGCGGGTCTTGAAATAAGGGCCTTCAAGTCTCCATCCCAGGAAGAGCTGGATCACGATTTTCTTTGGCGCGCGCACAGAGCTGCGCCGAGCAAAGGAATGATCGGAATTTGGAACCGCTCACATTATGAAGACGTTCTTATTGTGCGCGTGCACAAGCTCGTCCCGAAAAAGATTTGGAAAGTGCGCTATGTTCAAATCAATCGTTTTGAAGAAACTTTAGCCGAGAACGGGACAACGATTGTGAAGTTCATGCTTCACATTTCGAAAGACGAACAAAAGAAACGCCTTCAAGCGCGGCTCGATCGGCCTCAGAAATGGTGGAAGTTCAATCCTAACGACATCAAAGAGCGCGCGCTTTGGAACGATTATCAAAAGGCCTACCAAGACGCGATCAACTGTTGTTCGACCGACTGCGCGCCATGGCATGTCGTGCCGGCCAATCACAAATGGGCGCGCAATCTCTTTATCGTCGACAAGGTCCTGCGCGTCCTGAAGAAAATGGATCCGCGCTATCCCAAGCTTTCTTTCGATCCAAAAACCATTCGGATCGACTAGCACATGTGCGAACACCGTTGTTGCTGGATGATTGTCATTCTGAACCATCGTGCTGGGACCGCCGCCAAGTCCCGGGATCTCCAATCCCGCATCGCGCAACTGTTCCGCGCCGCCGGTGCGAATCCGGAGATTATCGCGGTCTCTGGAAAAGATATTACCGCCGCCGTCAAACAGGCTATGAGCAGACCCGGAAACACGCTCGTGGCTGGTGGAGGCGATGGAACCGTCAGCACGATCGCCGCGAATGTTGCCGGCACGGAAAAAACATTGGGAGTGCTTCCGCTCGGCACTCTCAATCACTTTGCCAGGGATTTGCATCTGCCACTGAATTTGTAAGACGCGGTCCGCACGATTATGGATCGCAACATCACGCGCGTGGATGTAGGCGAAGTAAACGGACGCGTCTTCATCAACAATTCCAGCCTCGGCGTCTATCCGCACATCGTGCATCGGCGTGTCGCCGAACAGATACGATTGTGCTTGGGGAAATGGCCGGCTTTTGCCTGGGCTGCGCTGCGCGCTTTTCGCCGGCTTCCTTTTCTCGATCTGCGCATCGAGGTCGAAGGTAAAACCTTGGAACGCAAAACAGCGTTTCTTTTCGTCGGCAATAACGAATACGAAATGACCGGATTCCGGATCGGCGCGCGTCGCCGTCTCGACACCGGAAAACTCGGCCTTTATCTGACCCATCGGGTCGGTCGCTGGGGTTTGATCCGTCTTGCTCTGCGCGCCTTACTTGGACACTTGAGTCAGGTGAAAGATTTCGAGGCTTATCAAGTGACGGAGGCTTTCATCGGACCGCCGTTTCGGTTGATTCTCGTCGCCGCCGATGGCGAAGTGAAATGGATGGAATCGCCGTTGCATTATCGGTCGCGCCCGGGCGATTTGCGCGTCACCGTTCCACGCAACTCGAGAGGCTGATGCGGACCTTGATTCATCTTTCTGATTTGCACTTTGGCCGCGTCGATCCGGCCATCATCAGCCCGCTCCTCGACTTCATCCGCCTAACGAAACCTGATCTGGTCGCGATCTCGGGCGACCTCACGCAACGCGCGCGGCGCGAGCAATTCATGGAAGCGCGCAAATTTCTGGATGCAATTCCATTCCCACAGATCGTCGTTCCCGGAAATCACGACGTCCCGCTTTACAACGTTTTCGCTCGTCTCTTTCGCATGCTAGGTCGGTTTCGGCGTTTCATTTCCGAGGATCTCGAACCTTTCTATGTTGATTATGAGATCGCGGTCGCGGGTGTGAACACGGCTCGCGCGTTGACCGGCAAGAACGGCCGCATCAGTCGCCAGCAACTCGAAAAATTGCGCAGTCGATTTGCCAACCTGCCGCCGCGCCACACCCGCATTGTCGTCACGCATCATCCATTCGATTTGCCGCCGGATATGGAAGGCGATCGTGTCGTCCTGCGCGCGCGCCTGGCCATGAAAGTGATGGCGCAGATTCGTGTCGACATGCTGCTGGCCGGTCATTTTCATGTCGGCGGGACGATGCGCACTATCGCGCGGTATAAGATCGACAACTATTGCCCGCTCATCGTCGCCTCCGGGACAAGCATCTCCACTCGCGGACGCGGCCAGCCCAATTCGTTTAACGTCATTCAGATCGAACGCCCGCGTGCCAAGATTTCCCAATATCGCTGGCGAGCGGAGCGGGGCGCGTTCGATCTTTTCTCAAACGAAGAATTTGTCGGCACGGAGTATGGTTGGACGCCCGATTGACAGCGCGCGGCCGGCATTTTGAGCTCAAATCCACTCGCGCACGCCCCGGCCGAACTCCCGCGGACTATTGACGCCGGCCATTCTTTCCCACACCGCGTTCACCGCCGGGCGCACCGTGTCCCATGGTAATGCTGAACCCGGTTTCGCCCTTGCGTAATCGAGAGCAATGGAATCTTCGACATCGACGAACTTCCTGCCCGGATATTTGAAGAACGAATTGTAGCCGGTGCGGTACGCGTGCTCGAATTGTTCGTAGGAGCCGTTCTTCGCATACGGTTGTTTGGGATGTTGCTCGCGCCAATATGCGGCTTCTTTTTCGGGAGTTACAGCCGCGCTTTGATCGGTCTTGCCAACCGCTGCTTCGGAATCTGTCTTCATAGTTCTCCTCGCTTTAGTGCTTATTAGAACTTCGCCAGTGAGCACAGGATTGGTCGTTCCATGTCAAAAGGCGGCTGGTCTCACGCAGCCTTGCGCTGCCCGCGATGGGTTTGCAGATCGACCTGCTCGGTGCTCTCAAGAATCGTGCGCGCGCGCTCAAGCTCTTCCGATGTGCCCATGACGGTGAGGAGAAATTCGCCTGCTTCCACACGCGACTTATATTTCAACGCGTCCTCTTTCGAAAGACCCATCGCCATAAGGGCGCTGACCAAAGCGCCGATGCCCGCGCCCGTGATCGCACCCGCGATCAATCCGGCGAGTGGTCCAAGGACGATCAATGGACCGCCAACGGGAAAAATAAATAAACCGAAGCCCGAAAGGAGTCCAAAGAGACCGCCGAACCAGGCGCCAACGGAAACCCCTTCTTTGAGCGCATCGCTCGGCCGATAGTAGCCTTGGATTTCTTCGCGAACATGGAAGTCGCGTCCAATGATCGAGATTTTTTCCATCGCAATACCGCCGCGCTGCAGTTTGCGCACCGCATCTTCGGCAGCTTCGTGAGTCTCGTAAACGGCAATGACGCATTCAACAACCGGCGCAGCGGTTGAATTAGTAGCTGATGGTGGTTGTGCAGTTGTAGTAGCCATAGGTGTATAGTGTTGAAGTTAGTGTTTGACTTACACAATGCCATCGGGCGCCACGGCATTGATGGCTCGGTAACTTTGGTTCCGTTTTGCACTCCGACACTCCCGTCCCTCCCCCTAACGAGAGACGTCATTTAGTTCGGTTGTTTATTTTGCGACCACTTGCGCTTGTTCGAGAAATTTTCGAATCTGCGGCGCAGGCATCGCTCCAGCCTGGCGCGCAACTTCCAAACCGTTTTTGAACAATGTCATCGTCGGGATGGCAGAAACACGAAAGCGGCGTCCGAGAGAGGACACTTCTTCTGTGTTCACTTTTGCGACGAGTAAACGGCCTGCGGTTTCTCTGGCCACCTTCCGCACCTCCGGCGCCACCATTTTGCACGGACCGCACCACGGCGCCCAAAAATCTACCAGCACCGCTACACTGGAGTGGTTCACCAGTGCGTCAAAAACGAGATCATTGTGAACATCGACCGGTTCGGCAACAGGCTGGAGTTCGCATTGACATTGGCCACACCGGAAAACCTGTCCCAGTCCTTCGTATCTCATGCGGTTACGGCGGCCGCATTTCGCACAGTTCAACAAAATGCCGCGCTCATCGAGTTCGCTCATTCTAATTAGAATAACGCATCCCGCTGCCGACGAAGCTGCATCATAACCGATTCAAATCGCGCGTCTTGGCGAAAAGAAAACTTAAGTTACCGGTCCGCCAGAGGGCGATCAGACGCGTTAGAGTAATCAACTTCCAAAATCAAGACGTTGCTGACATTGATGAACTGCCAATCGAGCCAGATATCGGTGAGATCATGTGCATCCTGCACCGAAGTGATGACTTGACTTGGACTGCCGTAGGTCAGGGCACGACTGCTTGTAAGGCGCACATAAGTCCGCGGCCACTGTTCAATGCAGATCGACAACTATCGCGGGATTGACAGCGTCGAAGAAACGAATGCGACCTCCCATAAAAGACATCACACTTGAATTTCGCGAAAAATAGTCCTCACTACTCCTCCTTGTAGTGAGTGCGAGGCAAAAGACGAACATCCGGTTCAACGGCCGGGAGTATGCGAACGCGGACGAAATGCCATCAGATGTCAGAGCGGCATATGACCGCGCCGTGGATGAGTTGGCGTTACTTCATTCCGGAGCGCGACTGGCGGCAAAATTGAACGCGAAGATCATCGTCGACGGAAACGAATTCAACAACGCCGGCGAAATGTCGGTGGACGATCGGCATTTGTATCATGAGGCTCTCGAGGCCCTTTTTCCACCCGGCATTACCGTATCGACCAGTGAGTCGGGCACAATGAACGGAGAGAAACGCTCAGCGATCGTCGGTGCAGTGAAGAAACGACTATCGCAAGCCGTAAGAGTTCTGCGGCTAAAACGCTGACGTGGCTTCGGCTCGCAGGTGATACAAGCCCGGCGCTACACCCTTCGCCTCACGCGGTCACTTGTTTGAACGCGTCGACAAAGCTTTCCATCTCGTTTCTCTTCCCAATCGTAACACGCATGTGGTTTGGCAAAGATGGGAACAATCGGCCGACGTGCACGTTTTGTTGTTTCATTGCCTGGATTAACGGCACGACAGGACGTTTGCAGTCGAACATGATGAAGTTGGCATTTGACGGAATGGTTGTGTAGCCCAACTTCTCCAACTCGGCGATCGTGAACGTTCTCGCTTCCTTGTTTAGCCGGTGGCCGTTTGGGACTTGATCGGGATCGTCCAAACTCGCACTCGCCGCAGCCAGGGCCATGATATTAACACTGTCCCACATCTGTCGCGCGCGCATGCGATCAAGTGTTTGTTTTTGCGCTACGCAATAGCCACACCGTAACCCAGCCATCCCATAAATCTTCGAGAACGTGCGCGCGACGAGAAGATTCGGATAATCCTTTACCAGCGGGATCACGCTTTCGTAATCAGGGCTATCGGCGAAGTGAAAGTAAGCTTCGTCCACGAGCAGCATTGTTTCGGGCGACGTTTTTGCGATGAAATCGTGCAGTTCGTTCTTCGGCGTAATGCTTGCCGTAGGGTTATTCGGGTTGCAGATGTAAATCAGACCTCCTTTCGCGGAGGAAAGCATTTTTGGAAGATCATGCACGTAGGTTGAGG
>DATARG010000146.1:0-2667 GCA_036264275.1 Candidatus Udaeobacter sp.
CGTCGCCTGCCGACCGGAATGTCGTGAGCGCTTAGGGAAAAGTCGTGAACGCGCTGAATCAAGCCGTAACTAGCGGCCGGCTAAAGCGGTTTTCCCAGAAGATCGAACAGTTTGTCTTTGTAGTTTCGGCTCAGAGTGAGTTTTGTCCCATCCTGCAGAAGTATTGAGTACTCGCCGCTAAACAACGGCTGCAGTTCTGCAATCCGCTCGACATTGACAATCGCCGATCGATGAACACGCCGGAATTTTGCTGGATCCAATTGCGCCTCCATCGCAGTCAAAGTTTGTCGGACCATCGGCCGCGCTTTGCTCGTGTGGAGATGTACGTATTTGTCGTCGGCTTCGATCCAATGGATCTCGTTCGTGGGCAGGAAAGTGATTCGACCGCCTGCTTTGATAACGAGACGCTCAAGGTATTGCGGCTTGTTTTTAATATTTTCAAGCAGCGCGTTTATCTGCATTTGTCCGTCGTTCCGACGCTCGGACCGAAACCGCTCTTTGGCATATTTGATCGCGTCTTTGAATCGCGCATGATCGAAAGGCTTTAACAGATAGTCGAGCGCGTGAAGCTCGAACGCTCGAATCGCATACTGCTCGTAAGCTGTCGTAAAAATAATTTCCGGCAGCCGTTCAATTCCGATCGATTCAAGCACCGCCAAACCGTCCATTTCCGGCATTTGCACATCGAGAAAGACAACATCTGGCCTCTCTTTTCTGACCATCGCGACGGTTTCTTTCCCGTTACTGCATTCGCCGATAACCTCGAAATCACGATCGTCCTTTAACATTCGACGGATGAATTTTCGAGCGAGCGCTTCGTCGTCAGCAATCAAGGCCATGATCGGGGGATTTTTCATGTGGATTGTTGCTAAATTCCAGAATTCGCCTCGCGCTGGAAAGGAATTTCCATGATGACGGTTAGCCCTTCGTTCTCGCCGTTGGTAAGGTCAAAACGAAAATCAGACCCATAGATTTGCTGGAGTCGGGTACGCACATTAGTTAGGCCAACACACTTTTTCGAAGGCGAATTGGCATTTGAAGTTATTCCGGGTCCGTTATCGCTGATCGCGACGCGGAGCAAGCTGCCTAGGCGCTTTGCTTGAATGTTGATATACCCTCGCGTCGCGCGCTGCGCGATGGCGTGTTGAATGGCGTTTTCCACGACTGGTTGCAGAATGAGATGTGGCAGCCGGGCGGAGAGCGTCTGGGGTTCCAAATCAAAAACCACGCTTAGCCGATCTCCGAAGCGCACCTGTTCGATGTCCAGGTAGCAGCGGAGAAATTCAGTTTCTTCTTTGAGCGTGACTAACTGTTGGTCCGCATGATCCAGCGTTAATCGAAGGAAGTCGCCCAGCCGCGCGATCATGCTGTTTGCTTTCGGTGGGTCCTCCAAAACGAGGGATGAGATCGAATGAAGCGTGTTGAAAAGAAAATGCGGATGAACCTGCATTTTCAGCGCGCGCAGCTGGGCTTGGGCAAGCTGCGCTTTAAGCGATGATTGCTGCAATTCGCTCGTGCGGAAATCATCATAATAAAGCAGCGCGTGCGCTCCGATTACGATCAACGAAGCGATGATGAGGTCGATGTAAAATCCGTAACCGAAGTGTCTCGCATAGTAATCAGTAATTGTTGCGAGTTCACCTCTGCTGGACGGTGTGATGGACCAAAGTATCGCGAGGAGCAACGTCTCATGAACGGCCGCAAAAAGAACAATCGCCGGCACGTGCACCGTAAGGTTCCGGATGCTGAGCCGCCGGAACTCAACGCGGAAACGGCGGCAAAAACGAAGTATGAGCGGTGAGAAAACGCCCCAGAGATAAAACAGCACCAAATTCAGTTTGAGCGAGGCGGCAATGCCGAAACGCCTATCATTTTGACTGAGCGCGACGCCGTAGGAAACCGCGGCAAAGACAAGGCCAACCATTGTCCACCCCACCAAAAGAAGTACCGCTCTGCGCCAGTTTATCTTAAGATTACCCATGACGACTCACGCAGATCATATCAAACACGGGACTCCAGAGGCGCGCCTTGTGAAAAAATGTCGTGTGTAGTCGCGAAAGCGGCGCGAACTGTACCAAACGCGGCGTGACAATGACTTGCGATATTCAATCGCGAGCAACAAGTTTGATCATGCAGCCAACTACTTACAAAGCGAAAGCTTATTCTGCCGCCAGTGAAACGTCGGCCCTAAACTCGATAACAATCGCGCGACGCGATCCCACCGAGCGCGATGTGCAGATCGAAATCCTTTTTTGTGGCATTTGTCATTCCGACCTGCATTCAGTTCGCAATGAATGGAGCGAATTCATGGCGACGAACTACCCGATCGTCCCCGGCCATGAGATCGTCGGCCGCGTAACCAAGGTCGGTTCGGCCGTTACCAAGTACAAGCCAGGCGATCTCGTCGCGGTGGGTTGCATGGTCGATTCCGACCGCACCTGCCCAAATTGCAAACGCGATCTCGAGCAATTCTGCCCGAACATGACGCTTACTTTTAATTCTCCGGACAAACACCTGGGAGGCGTTACCTACGGAGGGTACTCCGATAGCATCGTGGTCGATGAACATTTTGTCCTGCGACTGCCTTCGAACCTGGACATCGCTGGAGCTGCACCACTCCTGTGCGCGGGGATTACTACATACTCGCCGATGCGCCACTGGGACATC
>DATARG010000153.1:0-6941 GCA_036264275.1 Candidatus Udaeobacter sp.
CTCGACTACGCGTTTTAATTTTTGCCGCGGAACGAGCCGAACCGTTACTGTATCAATCAATCCGAAAAGGCCGTAGCCGCCGATGGCGAGCCGGAACAATTCACTATTTTCATTGCGCGAGCAGCGGATCGATTTTCCATCAGCCGTAATCAGCGTGAATGATTCGATGTCGGAAATGAGCGGCTTCATTCGCAGTCCGCGGCCGTGCACGTTCGAGGAAAGACTCCCGCCGAGTGTTAAGATGTCGGCGCCGGTTTGTTTCTGTGCGATGCCCCATTGCTTTGTCTCGCCTGCTTGAGCGTCGAGATACGCGCGAATCAATTTAGGCCATTGAATCCCGGCTTCTGCTTCGAGCAAGCCGTGTTCGCGATTAAACGAAACCACGCGATCCAATTCGCGCGTGTCGATGCAAATGCTGTCCGTGGCGAATTGCTGGCCACCCATCGAATGCCGGCATCCCGAAACGGAAATCGGCAACCCCTTTTGCGTCGCGGAACGAATGATCTCGGCAAGTTCATCTCTGGTGTGCGGTCTCAGAAGTTCGCGAACGCGAGTGCGATTGAGCTGCGAATGGACATCGTTAACCCAAATCTCTTTCTTGCCTTCGGTAAAGACGTGCGGCGCAAGCGCAAAAAACGCCGCCGTGCGGATGAATTCGCGGCGCGTCAGCATCGTGGAAGTTTAACTGCGGCAGTTAGAATGCAGCCAGACAAATTACCTCGCCTCTGGCGATGGTTTCATTTGTGAATCCCGATTCCATCCTCCGCAGATCGTTGTGATCGAAAAATCGGATGACGCACCATGGCCGTATAAACTCAGCGAGCTCACTTCGCGTAGTTCCCCAGAGGAACGGTTCGTTGCGAGTGCTTAACCACCAATCAACAAGTTTGGTTTGCGGATTGAATCGAATGCGGCCGTCCTGCTTTTTTTCCATGAAAGTAAATGCAAATTTGCTGCCTGGAGCACTTAGGGTGCTCAATGTTTTTATCAAAGAGGAGACGGCGTCTGCCGGGAAGTACATCAACAGACCTTCAGCGATCCAGAATGTTCGCTTAGCGGGATCAAACCCATCGCCAGTCAACGCGTTTCTATCGAGACCTGCGAGACTTAAATCAACTCCGACGAAATACACTCGTTCAACATCGATTTCTGAATAGGCGTGCATTTTGTAGCGCTGCGTAGCTGGATGATCGATCTCCCAAAATTCCGCAGCTGGAAACTCCTCCTGCAATTCGGAACTGAGCGGATCGAAACCTGCGCCGAGTATGACAACTTGGGCAATATCGCTAGCAACCGCTGAGCGTACCAGCTCGCCGATGCATTTCTTTCGCAACGCGTAATGCAGCAGAATTCCCGGGATCGTGATTCGCTCGATGAATTTCGCGATCGGCCGAAACCAGCTCTGCCGAACAATTTTCAAGAACAGACGTGTTTGCGCCGAATGGTTGTTCAGGATCTGAGCGCATAAATCAGACGACGTCCTGGAAACGAGCCCTGAGTATTTAGGGTCGTGATGCAGCAGAACCAGGCTGCCGGCGATGAGCAGTGCTGTGCGACTAGCCTGTTCCTGTTGCACCTGCTATGGGGCGTCGGTTACACCGAATGTCGCTGGAAGCGAGGTCGGGCGCCCAGCAAATACCGCTATCAAGAGTAAAGCATAAGAGATAGCGCGCAGCACCGACCACACAATCGAAATGCCGGCCATTGCAGATGCACTCTGGATCGCCGTGTGGCCGCTGTGACTAATCCAGCCTTGCACGGCAATTTGGGCGACCGGCACGGCAAAACAAAGAAACGCAGCGAGACCGAATCCAAGAAGAGCCCACAGCGATCCCTTAGAGCCCTCCTTCCACTTCCCGAGAATAACAACACCAGCCACCAAACAAACGAGCAAGGTGGGCACCTGTATCGCGAACGTTGAGAGTAACAGCTGAAGCTGACCAGTATTATTCATAGATAGTTGATTTTCACGGTTACACCTAACGAGACTCAAGATCGGCGACCGATGGCTGGAACGAATGCTGCTTTACTTCTTCATCATGATTCATCCTTCAGCGTTGCCGGAGAGCGGTCCTCGGTTAACTTCATCGATTTGTTAGACCTGTTAGCCGTGGCAAAATTCCAGAGATTTTCAAACGGTGCCACTGACTGAAGAAATACACTACCGGAACAATGAGCCCTAGAATGCCGAACCTGAAGGTGACCGCGTAAAGCGTGTTACTGGGCGGAAACGATGCATCAGCGACTCGAAGCGCAAAGAACGGAAACAACATCGGGGCTGGCAGAGTGAAGGCGAATAGTATCTGCACGGGAAACCACAAGAAGATTAGCCATGACTGGAATACTTTGCGAGCAACACGGCGAACGGCCGCGAGGTAAAGGAGCGCCGCTAGCGAAGAGAAGCCGCTGCCGACGAGCGCGCCGATCAAGGCGACGATCACATGTGACGCCTGCATAGATCTAACGAGAACAAGATGAGCGACGGCGGACGAGAGCGCGCGTCGCTCGGAGTGAGGGTGTGGAAGTCATCTTAAAAGTGGAGTGTACAGTGGTCCGACGTTCGCTCCATTGTTTAGTTAGGCCTTTGCGTGCCATGATTACTGGTGTGACTTTGCATCTTCGAGCAACCGCTTAGCTCTGGTTGAGCACTCGCTGACATTGTCTGCCCAGGGCGGCTTACAAAACGCGACGGGAGTCGACTCAATGTCGTCGATCTTGCGGTAGCGCATCTTGAGGAAGCCCTTAAAAGTGCCGCCGACATCTCCTGCTGTGCCTTTGGCGGTGATCACCAAATCATTTAGATCGGGGTTGCCGCCCTTTAGGGCAAATGTGAAGCGCCGGTCAGTTAGACAGTGGAACCGGAGAGTAATCCGACCTCGTGCGACTTCGCTCGATACAAGACGATACACGAGATCTTCGCTGCCGAGAGTGAACGTGAGGTAAGAGGAGCCGTCGCGCGTGATCTCGAGGCGATAAATGACTGACTGACAAGGCGGAGTCGGTATTCCTTCCTACACACCCACAAGCGTGTCACGCGTGATCGACGGCCGGGCGACCTCGTCTGCCGGCGCTACGCCAACCCACAAGAGCAGGAGTGCGACGTGGCAAACGATCTTCATGGGCCTAACGAGATATACATTATTCCGTCTAATCCGCCTGCTGGAGGGGGTCGGATAAAAGCGGAAACATTGAAAATCTGTTTTAGCGGGCAATGCGAGGAAGGAACTTCACCATTCTTTGAAATCGCCCTAAGCTCACGCGTTTCGATCACGTTGTCCGCTTCATCGTAAACGCGGGCCATAATACATGTGATGAATCATGGCCTTTTCACTTCGCTCCTTTCTGTCGATCTTTTTTAAGTACTTCCAGAATGCTTACCAGGTTTTCGTTCACCGGGATGTCTGTTTTTCCGTAATGAAAATTGGTGAAGATCCAGTGGCCGTTTTCTAAAGCGAGCTCGGGAACGGCATCAGGATTCGAATTTTTCTGCCCGTTCCAAACCCCAAACACCTCGACCCAATAATGATCTCCTTTCGCGGTAACGTTTCCCACCAGGTAGCGTTCAGCAATATCCTGGGCATTGAGAAAGGGATCGAAATCTAACCCCACGATCTCCTCAGGCGATTTTTTGGAGGCTGCTAGATCTTCCTTTAAGCCCTTCACCAACTCGGGTGAGAAAGAGGATCGTTTCTCTCGGAGAGCCACCTCCAGCGCCGATTCTCGGCTGTTGCTTTTCATCGAGGCATTTACCTTGGCCAGATACCAATTGTAGAACTCCTGAACGAAGGGGGCGCAGTCTGGGGGTTTTGAAGAACTAGTTGGGGTTTGCGCCTGCAACGTCCCCACGCCAAAGCAGAAAAGGATGAGTACGATGAATGTTCTAAATAATTTCATGGAGCGTTCCTCGGAATAAAGCGAAAGCATGTCCTCTTTTTACTGTCCGCTCCGGGGCTGGGCGAGCCGAAATTACCCGATCAGGTTCGGCAGCTCGTGCGACTCCGTCATGTGCTCCGCTCTATCGGAGTCGACGCGGCTTGCCAGGAGTACAGCCGTGTTGTCGTAACCGACTACTCGCGATTGCTGGCCACGCCATTCGAGTCCGCTGCCTTAGCTTGAGCGGAAAGGAATTCGCGAACGTGATTCAATTCATCTCGTGAACCGCCAGCTTTTGACGTTTGTGCGGCCAGTTTCGTGTAGTAGCGGCTTGCATTCTCATTGTCGCCGGCTTTTTCGGCGGCTTGCGCGGCTCCATACAAACCTCGGAATCGGCCGGGATAAATTTTGAGCGCAGCCTCAAACTCTCGCTGTGCTTCCGTCGGCTTCCCCACTTCTATCAATAATGTGCCGAGTTGTTCGCGAATCGGAACGAAAGCTCCGGGTGAAACGGGATGTTTGCCGAGTGTGTCTTCGGAATCCGCGGCCCGCCGTAGCATATCGATTGCTTCGTCCTTTTTGCCTTCAGCTGCTGCCAGCCATGCTGACGCCGCCTGCATCTGCAGGTCGAGATGATTTTTGAAATAGTCGAACTTCGGATCTTTCGTCGCGTCGCGTAATTGCTGCATTCGTGTGATCGCTTTTCGCGCGCCGTCGAGGTCGCCAGTATGCGCCCGGCCGAGCGCGTGACCATATTCGATGAGAGCTTCCATGAAAGGAAACGAAGACCAGTGCGGCACGTTCGGAATCGCCAGGTTTGCCGCCGCCGTCCAATCGTTGCGCTCAAACGCGTAGCGTGTTGGAATGGCGGCCAACGCGTAAGCTGCGCTGAATTCCAGCTCCGGATTCGTCTTTCGCACTTTTGCGGCGAGGTCTACGATCTTTTTGGCTTCAGCGTCCTGAGCTTCCTGCAAATAAGAGTAGGCCAGGTAATCGAGCGCGTGTAGTTCTTCGGCTTCCGTGGCATCGCGGTGGCGCATGGCAGCGTAAGCGCGCGAAGCTTCAGCCGACGCGCGATTCGCGGCGATCGATTCATCCCACATCCCCAGACGCGTAAAGATATGCGATGGCATATGCAGTGCGTGCGGCACCCAGGGGGCGATGGAATCGTACGCCTGGGCGGCGGCAAGGCCGCGCTGAGCGAATTGAGGATAATCATAGGAATGGATCAGGTAATGAACGACCCCGGGATGATTCGCGTTTTCTTTCCAGAGCTTTTCCAAGATGGCTGCGGCCTCGAGCTGTTTCGACAAGCTTGTGTCGTTAGGCGTCGCGTAACCAGTACTCAGCACCGCGAAAGCGTAGAAGGTTTGGACTTCGAAATCGTCCGAATACTTGTCGCGTAATTGGCGCATTGCATTTTCATAAGCGACCACGCGATCGCGCGGCCCGACGGGTCCGTGACATGATTGCCCAACTGAAGCTGCGCTCGAACTGTCCGGCATATTGTAATAAGTGTTCAGAGCAGTGATGAATCCGCGCTCGCGATCCGATCCGGCTTTCATTGACATCGCTTTTTCAATGGCAGCTTTGCCGGCGCGCATCTCGTCGGGCCTGGGCGGCGTCCAAATCGGATGCCACCACGTCATGGCGATTCCCCATTGCGCCATCGCACATTTCGGGTCGCGCTCGGCCATGGAAGTGAAAACGCGTCGAGCTTCTTCGTAGAAAAACGAGTGAAGCAAGGCCACGCCACGAGCGAAATCAGATTGGACGTCAGGCGTGCATGATATCGGGAACGTCACTTTCCCGACCCCACGCAAATCACCTGGTTCGGGGGTTGTTGCGCATTGAGCATCGCGCATGACGAACAAAGTACCGATAAGCGCGATGAGGCAAACGGAGCGAACCCAACCAGACCACGACATTCAGAAGGCTACTTGTCGATTTCTATTGCTGCAAATTCCAAGAGACCCGGCGGCTATTGCGGCGGTAAATCGCGTCATTCCATGCGTGCCGATCGTTTGATCTCTGCGGCGGGCAGGGGACTGCTGGCTTTACCAATTCAATCCTGAGTCACTCGAATTCAAAAATGATTTTGCCGCTGCGTTTGCCTTGCGCGGCGTGTGTGACCGCAGCTTTGACTTCGCTAAGCGGATAAGCCTTTTCGATTTTTGTTTTGAGCAGACCGCGGCTGGCCATATCGAAAAGCGGTCGAAACGTGTCCATCCGCTCAGACGGAGTGGCCTTGTCATACCATTTGTTGATCCAGATGCCGCGAAATCGCAGGTCTTTGAAAATTAGAAGACCGGTCGGAATTTTCAGCGGCTGCAAGCTCATCGCGCCGAAGCTCACCAGTGTGCCGCCAGGCGCAAGACAATTAGCGAGACGCAGCGCGCTGTCGCCGCCGACTGAATTTAAACCTAAATGAATAGGTGCACTACCGGTCGCTTCCTTCACCTCTTGGCGAAGCTTCTCGCCATCGACGAGTACCACATCGCCGCCTTCCGCCATTAGTTCAGAAACTAATTCCGCGCGTCGAACGACGTTCACGGTTTTGTAACCGAGCTCGCGCGCGATTTGAATTACGTCGCGACCAGCCGCCGAATTTGCTGCGTTCTGAATCAGCCAATCGCCTTTCTCCAAATCGACGTAATCGTGCAGCAATCGCCACGCGGTCAGCGGATTAATTTTTAACATTGCCGCCTGAGCCGGCCCGATTCCCCCAGGTACGACGACTAGCTCTTCAGCCTTCGCCGCGACCGCATCCCTCCATGTGCCGACGTTATGCGGCAGGATCACGAGCGCGCCGCTCGTTAGGCCTTTCACGTTCGCGCCTAACTCAGTAATGACACCCGCGCCTTCGAACCCCGGCGTGGCAGGCAGTTCGGGGCGCACCGGATACTTCCCTTCGATCTGGTTCAAGTCTGCCGGATTGATCGGTGCCGCGCTCATTTTCACAACCGCTTCGTCCGCGGCTGGCATCGGCCAGGGTCGCGTTTCGACATACAGGACATCCCACGGATTTCCGTGCTTTTCGTAAACGGCTGCGTTTATAGTTTTGTTCA
>DATARG010000281.1:0-1897 GCA_036264275.1 Candidatus Udaeobacter sp.
AATGGTGTCGCCAGGCAAGGTTAGAATTTTTTCGAGGTTATTTTGTAAGGCGTCCCGATACGACACGTTGCCGCCACCCATCGAACCGGCAAAAAGCGAGTCACCGACAATAGCGATTGGACGCGCGAGCCCGGTCACGACGTACGTCATTCCGCCAGGCGAATGACCCCACGTCAGACGCGTATCGATTTGCAAATTTCTAAGCCGAAACGTTTTTCCCTCATCGATCGTCTCCGCGCCAGGTACTGGTTCGCGCGCGGGGGTAAAAACGTCCGCTCCGGTTTCTTCACGCAGAGAAGGCAGGTCGGCGACGTGATCCGGGTGCGCGTGCGTCAGCAGAATCAGTTGTACATCCAGTTTGTGATGCTTCGCAAAGCGCAGCATCTCTCTGGAATCAGCTCCAGTATCGAAGGCTGCCGCCACGCGCGTCTCGGGATTCCACACCAGGTAGGCGTTAACAGCCATGCCGTTATAATCAGTGGTGAATTGTGCGACGCCGTCCAACGATTCGATTTCGTTTGGACGCCATTCTCCATGGGCAATCTCGCCAAGCGCGCGTCCATCCAGTCCGAGCACCGGCGCCACGCCTAACAGCGCCGATTCATCGAAATCGCGATCACGCAGTTTCCGAATTATCTGCGCATTCACCTGTGCTTTTTCGGCCAGTTCAGAATCGGAAATGCCGAGACCGCGCTGAGCCTTTCCGATGATGTCGGCGGCGTTATCTTCGAGTGGAATCATATTAATCAAGCCTTTACCAGATGCGTTTGCGGCGCAACGCGCAAACCGACAATCAAATCAGACGCTAGTTTCTCAACAGCTCGTGCAACCTCGGCAACTGTGAACGATTTGTTCGTTTCTTTTTCCATCGATGTGATTGCAACGTTATTGATTCCGCACGGAACAATATGATCAAAAGGCGAAAGATTGCCGCCCACGTTCAACGCGAACCCGTGCATGGTGATCCAATGGCGAACACCGACGCCGATTGAAGCGATCTTGCGATTGTCGACCCAAACTCCCGTGAGCGATTCGCGTCGCTGCGCGGCAATGTCGTAATTCGCGAGAAGCTCGATGAGCAGCTGCTCGAGCCAGCGCAGGTATTTGTGCAAATCCTGACCACACCGGCGCAGATCAATAATGGGATAACCGATCAATTGGCCCGGCCCGTGATACGTTGCCTGCCCGCCACGGTTGATCGAAAACAACGGATGCGGCAAATGCGCGCCGCCCAGTTCGCTGCGGTCAATCCGTCCTGTGGCGGACAGGCTGGATCGATCAGGAGTGCGCCCAATTGTGTACACCGGCTCGTGTTCGAGAAGAAGCAACTGATCGTCAAACAAAGAGTCGTTCCGTTTTGTTGCTACAATTTCCTCCTGGAGGGCGAGCGCATGTGCGAATTCCATTCGTCCAAGCCAGCGTGCACGGAGATGGGGAGCAAGATTCATATTTGAATTCCTCCGGGAAGACCACGCTCCGCTGCTTCGTGCATGCGCAGATGAGTAAGAGCGATTGCCAAAGCGTCTGCGGCATCGAAATCCGGCGTTTCGGTTAAACCAAGCAGCGCTCGCACCATAAACGCGACCTGATTTTTGCCGGCTCCGCCGCGCCCGACGGTGGATTGTTTGATCCGTTTGGGAGGATATTCGAAGACCGGCAATCCGTTTTCGGCGGCAGCCAGAATAGCTGCGCCACGCGCCGCGCCGAGGATGATCGCAGTTTTATAGCTTTGCACGTAAATGACCGACTCGAGCGCGCAACAATCCGGTGCGTGTTCGCGAATTAATTCCGCAAGCCGATCGCGGATGCAGACCAGACAGGATGAGGGACGCAACGCGGGTCTGTTGTGAATGGTTCCGAAATAAACAGACTGTGGTTTGCCGTTGTTTGCGTCGAC
>DATARG010000284.1:0-7427 GCA_036264275.1 Candidatus Udaeobacter sp.
CAACAATCTTTACTCGTTCAGCGGTATCGAACCGACTGGCTGGGTGGCATTAGTGGAGCAACCGCTCGCCGTGGGCTACCAGCCTGTTCACGATCTTCTCGGGCGAATGACCGTCCTAACGGTGTGGCTGGTTGTTCTGACCGCCGTGTTCGCCTGGTTGGGCAGCCGATTCTACCAGCGCCAACTCCAATCCAAGCAGCAACTCGAGCGCGAAGTGATTTTTAACGAGAAAATGCTTGCGAACATGCCCGGCGGTATCGCCCTGGTCGACCCAGTTTCTCATCGATTTCTTCATGCTAACGACGCATTTGCCCGTATGGCTGAACGTTTCGGAGAGGTGCCGGCAGGTCGCGACATTACCGAAATCACTTCCGATGATGTAAAGATTGCGCCTTCCGAGGCAGTTGAGCGCGTCCTCAGCTTTGGAACGCCGTTTCAATTAATAGAGCATCCGTTGAAAGATAAGTCAGGCGTAACGCATTTCCTCGACGTAAATCTTCTCCGACTGCAAGGGGCAAAGGAACACGTCCAAGGCGTGCTTTATCTGGTGGAAGACAAGACTCGCGACGTCACACTGCGCCAGGAGTTGATTGCCGCAAACGCCGCGAAGGATCAATTCCTGGCACAATTATCTCACGAGCTACGCAGTCCTCTCACGCCCGTGATTGCCATGGTGGGAGAACTCGAAGCCGAGGTGCCGGATTCCAAGCCGGTCAAGGAAGCGCTTGAGGTGGTCCGCCGAAATGTCGAATTGGAAGCCCGTCTTATCGACGATTTGCTCGACATCACTCGCATCGCGAAAGGCAAACTCCAACTCAGCTTCGAGCCTATTTCCATCCATCAAATCCTCCAGCGCGCTTACGAAATATGCCGTAACGAAATCGAGGCAAAAAAACTGGAAGTGAACTTCGCACTTGGCGCGAGTCGCACCTACGTGGAAGGCGATCCGGCACGCTTGCAGCAGGTTTTTTGGAACCTTATCAAGAACAGCGTCAAGTTCACTCCGGAAAAAGGTCGCATTAGCATCGAAACATCGAACCCGGCTCCGGACAAGATTGAGGTACGTGTTACTGACACCGGGATTGGCATTGAATCCGAAACAATCCATAAGATTTTTGACGCATTTGAACAGGGACAAAGTGATATCACTCGCCGGTTTGGAGGACTTGGGCTTGGTCTGACGATTTCGAAGACTTTGATTGATGCGCACGGTGGACACGTTCGTGTTCAAAGCTCGGGGAAAAATCAGGGCGCCACTTTTACAATCGAGTTAAACACGATTGAAAGTCCCATCGAGCGTGACGGACACGGAGAGGAACCAACTGATCGGAAGCCAGATGCGACTGTTGTGAGTCACCGGCGCGTCCTCCTTGTAGACGACCATCATGATACCTGTCTCGGTATGAAAAGAATGCTCGAACGGCGCGGCTACGAGATCACTATTGCTCACTCCGCCGAGCAGGCGGTCGAGAAAGTACGTACACAGGAGTTCGACTTGCTCATTAGCGACATCGGATTGCCCGATCGCAGCGGCTACGATCTAATGCGCGAAGTCAGCCTCAACAGACGTTTGCCGGGGATCGCCTTGAGCGGTTTCGGCAGCGAACAGGATGTGAACCAAGCAAGAGAAGCAGGTTTCGCTGAACATCTGACGAAGCCGATTAATTTTGAGCGCTTGGAGAAAACGATCCAGAGCTTGCTCTCCTGACTCGTGAGGACAGACAATCCGGTCTGCGAATTTGGGTCGCAGACGCAATCGTTCGATCAGATCAAGTTATTCGCCAGCGTGTGCGCCGACCTGTGCCTTAACTTTTCGCTCTTCCGCTTCTTTTAGTTGGCGAGAGAGCTTTTCAACGCGTTGCCGCATGATTTTACCAGCCTTGAACTTTACCGTCGCACGCGGCGGAATGACAAAACTGCTACCCGGTTGATTAGGGTTTCGTCCGATCCGCGGTCTGGTAAGGCGTGGGAGGAACACGCCGAAGTTTCTCAACTCAACCGGAGTGTTATTGGCTAAACTGTCAGTGATCTTATCCAGGGTCTTTTGCACCACATCGAAGACCTGATGCTGAACCATCCCCGTCTGATTGCTGATCGACACCACAATGTCGCGCTTAGTTAATTTCGCCATATCTATTTTAGTAATCGTTCCTTGTGACTCTGTCGGTGGCCAAATGAAGCACAAAAAAGCAACTTTTTGAAGCCAGTTGTTCCTAAACGCGTGCTGGTTCCTCTGGCGGACCAGAGCGGCAACGCTTCAGTTGCTAATTTTTGGCGAAGTGCGCCGTCGCCAATCTTCACGAGCTGGGGGTGCAGCGTAATGCTCTGGAGCAATCTCATGGGCGGTGCGGAAATGGACTTTCGCAACCTCATGTAGTGCCCGCGGCCCGTTCATTTCTACCAGCTTCCTTGCAGTCTCTTTCACGCCGGACGATACGCCGCGTTCCAAGCGCATCCCGAGCTCTTTGCCCCTGCGTTCCAGCCAATTAATAAATCCTTCGCGCGCGATGATAGATGCCGCCGCCACCGCGATGTCAGATTCTGCTCGCGGCCGTTGTTCAAGGACGATGTTGCGCCCGTGCCTCATCAACGATTCCTTGATTACGCGCGCATCTGCGAACTGATCCGATAACGATCGCGGGCAGGCGGGCTTTCGAGCCAATAAATTCTCGATCACCCGTGCGTGCCCCCATCCGAGGAGCCGGTTTAAATTGTCAAACTTCTCGTATAACTCGTTGTACTTGGCCGGGCCGATCAGCACCATCTCCACCAGACCTTGTGAGGTTTTCCGAATCGTGTCCGCCAGCGCACGAATCCGCGTATCAGAGCTGATTCGTTTGCTGTCCACGACGCCGCTGTCGAGAAGCTTGCGCGCGATACCACGATCAACGTACACCCCCGAAATTACCAAAGGGCCAAAGAAATCGCCCTTCCCACTCTCGTCCACACCGAAATGCGGCTCGAACATTTCGGGCGAGTGCACTTCTTCATATCCGAGTTTTGCTTCTCCGAGAATTTTCGGTTCCAGCTCGAACTGGACGAATTCTTCGACCCCCTTGCCTTGCGCCAGCACTTTTGGCCCCTTCTCATATACCGCGACGCTCAACTTATTCTTTTGCGCAAAAAAGATCGTCCACTCCTTCGGCGCGAACTCGAACCCTGACTCCTCGAGTAAAGCGCGAAGCTTCCCGACTTGCTGTGGAGTCAGTGGGTGCGTGTATGAATTCATGGGTCCACAGATTAACACAGGTGAAACACAGATCAGAATGCGTTCAGCAATCCCACTTTGAAAATCCGTGTTAATTTGTGCCCATCGGTGGCCTTTCAATCAGCCAGATTTCGCCGTCGTCTGTCGCGTTGGTATCGCCGCCATGGCCGCGACCTCCCGTGGCGCCGAACGGTCGATCCATACACAATCCTCGTTTCCGAGTTCATGCTCCAGCAAACGCAGGTCGCCACCGTCGTCCCGTATTATCACCACTGGTTGCGTACGTTTCCAAATCTCGACTCGCTTGCTCGGGCCTCCCAAAACCAGGTCCTGCACGCGTGGCAAGGCCTCGGCTATTACGCTCGCGCGCGAAATCTCCACGCTACAGCAAAGACGGTTGTGGATCGATATGGCGGACGTTTTCCGCAGACGATCGATCAGATGCAGGCGCTTCCCGGCATAGGGAAATATACCGCGCACGCTGTTGCCAGCTTTGCTTTCAATCAATCTGTCCCAATCGTGGAAGCGAACACCGCTCGGGTTTTGGCGCGGCTCTTTAATTTGCGCGAATCAATCGATTCCGATCTGGGCCGGAAAAAGCTTTGGAAACACGCAGCGAGTCTTGCTCCAAAATTCGATGCAGCGATCTTCAACTCCGCGTTGCTCGATCTTGGCGCGCTCATCTGCGTAGCTCGGGCGCCGAAATGCACGATGTGCCCCGTCAAGGAATTTTGCCGCGCAAAAAATCCGGCCGCACTTCCCGTAAAAAGCTCGAGACCCAAAACAAAACAACTCATCGAAACGCACGTACTAATTGTTAGGCGCGGCCAGATTCTGCTTGAGCAATCCCATCAGCGCTGGCGCGGCATGTGGATCTTGCCGCCGTTCGTTATCGACAGCTTGAAGCAGTCGCGTTTTCAGCGACGACCAGTTTATGAATCCGTTTTTCCCTTCACCCATCATCGAGTCACACTTTCCGTGTATCGTCGGCCTGCGCCAAAGCGAATCGCTTCCAAACAGCAGTGGTTTGAATCAGTCGAGGAGGTCGCAATACCTTCACCCCACAGGCGCGCGATTGACACCCTCGTACGTAATAACGGCAATTTCTCAGTGCAGCACGAGCAGCACGCCGATCCCGGCAGCAGTCGTCACAATCGTGATGGGAATGCCAAACCGCGCGTAATCCAAAAAACCGATTTGCAGATATTCCCGCGCAGATTCGAGCACGATCATGTTCGCAACCGAACCGATGATTGTAAGGTTTCCGGCGAAAGTCGTCGCCAGCGCGAGGACTTTCCACATCAGGGCAGGGTCGGCCAAGTGCGGAATCCATTTTCCGGCCACGAGAACAAACGGCACGTTCGAAAAAATGTTTGAACCGGCCACAGAAAACCAAGTTAGGTTCCACGCTTGCGCTGTCGCGTTCGCTCCGAAGATTGGTTGCAGATGGCGATAGATGGCGTCGGGCAAGCCTGTGTCGCTTAGCCCCTCGACGACGACAAACAGCGCCGCGAAAAAAACAAGCAAATGCCAGTCAACAAGCTTCAGAACCTCATGCGTGTCGCGGCGCGCGAGTACCATCACCAGCGCCGCGCCGGCAAGCGCCGTCCATGCCAGGTTTAATCCGGCAAAGAAACATGCGAAGATCGACACAAGAACAACGCAGACGATCGCGAACAAAGCGCGATCGAGCTTCGGAATGGGATAAGATTCCCGGCTGATCGCAGCTGTGCGCAATACGCCGCGAAAACCGAAACCTACAATCACAAAATTGATCGCCAACCCAACGAGCGCTATCGGCGCGAGCGATCGCGTGAATTCCGAAAAAGGGATTCGGGAAAAATGCCCGATCATCATGTTTTGCGGATTTCCCACCAGCGTCGCCACGCTGCCGATGTTCGCGCTGGTTGCCAGCGCAATGAGAAACGGCAGCAGTGGAAGCTTACCTCGGCTAATGACTGCAACCACCAGCGGGGTCAGCATCAGACAAACCATATCGTTAACCAGCAGCGCAGATAAAATTCCCGACGCAAACGTCAGATAAACCAACAACCGTTGCGGCGTTTGTGAGAACTTTAGGACGACGTCGGCCGCCCATTCGAAGAAGTGCGCCAGATAGAGATATGCCGAAATCAGCATCATGCCGAGCAACAGAACCAGCGTGTCATAATTGACCGCGCGATAGGCCCGCTCGGGAGTCATCACGCCGGTCGAAACCATCAACACGGCTCCGAGCAAAGCGGCAGCTGGCCGGTTCAACGGCAGAATCTTCAGCTGTCGTCCACTGATCAGCACATATGTGATTCCAAAAATCACGGTAGCGACGACTTCTTTTTGCCAGTGATTCACGAGCGTCCATAACGGATGGCGTGTTGCTTTTCAATTTGTGTGTCGCCGTGCTTTGGCGTGAGTGTTGAGCGTTGAACGTTTGCGTTTCTCTGCGATAAGCTTGGCACGAAGATATGCGAAGCATGACTGGATACGGTCGTGGCGAGACCGATCACGACGGAACAAAATTTGCTGTCGAGCTAAATTCTGTAAACCGGAAACAGAGCGATGTGGTTGTAAATTTGCCCCGCGATCTCGTTGAGCTCGAGCCGCGCATCCGCCAGACAATCAACGAAAATATTTCGCGCGGTCGCACCAACGCAACGGTTAGTCTTCACAGCGGCGCCAACGGCGCGCGAAAGTTAGCGCTCAACACGGAACTCGCTCGTTCCTATCACGAAGCGATGCAGTCGTTGCAAAAGGAATTGAACACGCCCGGCGAGATCACAATCGCCACAATCCTGCAAGCGCCCGGCGTAATGCGTTTCCCGGAAGAAGCATTAAATCCCGAAGAGACATGGCCGGCAGTCGAACGCGCTCTGCGCGCCGCCCTCACGGATCTGATAAAAATGCGAGAACGCGAGGGCAAACATCTGGCCAAGGACTTGATTCACCGTCTCAAAGCAATTCGAAAAAAACTTAAGGAAGTCCGGACACTGCATCCTGACGTGGTGAAGCGGTATCGCGCGGCGCTGCTCGATCGGATACAAAAAGCAGGGCTACCGCTGCCTAACGATGATGAGCGCGTTTTGAAAGAAATCACGTTCTTTGCCGATCGCGCTGATGTATCGGAAGAGCTGACACGGCTCGAGAGTCATCTTGCTCAATTTGCCCATCATTTGCGCAGCAAAGAGCCGGTTGGCCGCACACTGGAATTCATCACCCAGGAGATTTTTCGCGAACTCAACACGCTCGGAGCGAAGGGGAATGACGCTGCAATTTCTCAACGTGTCATCGGTTGCAAAGCCGAACTGGAGAAGATCCGCGAGCAAGTTCAAAATCTTGAGTAACCGATTCAGCCGGCACGGAATTCTCTTTGTCATTTCCGCTCCCTCGGGCGCGGGAAAGACCACTGTCGTTCAAGCCCTCCGAAGAACGGGAAACTTCTTTTATTCCGTCTCCTGCACGACGCGACAGCCACGGGCTGGTGAACTTGACGGCGAACATTACCGATTTCTTTCCGCAGCAGATTTTCGTGTACATATCGATGCCGGTGATTTCTTGGAGCACGCGAAAGTGCACGAGGATCTTTACGGCACATTGCGCGAACCTGTGCTGACGAATTTGCAAAGTGGCGTCGACGTTTTAATCGACATCGACACACAAGGAGCCGCCACTATCCGCAATTTCGGCGATCCGATTATTCGTCAGGCGTTGGCAGACATTTTCATCATGCCTCCCGATGTTGAAGAGTTGCGGAGGCGATTGATGAAACGCGGAAGCGAAACGGAGCAACAAATTGAGTCGCGTCTCGCCACCGCCATGCGAGAAATGGAATTGTGGCGCGATTACCGTTACACTATCGTCAGCGGTTCAGTCGAAGAAGATCTCGAAAACGTCCGCAACATCATGTCTGCTGAAACGTTCTTGAGCAGGCGGTTGACGCCAAATTGACCGATATGGCTGCCATGGAGAAAAGTTCCAGACATAAGTTGGAGAAAAGCAATCCCCGAAAAGTGGTAAACATTCCCGCTGGCAGGAAATCCGTCGTTCTCGGCGTCACTGGATCGATCGCCGCATACAAATCCGCAGAGCTTGCCAGTCTGCTGGTCAAACAAGGTCACGAAGTTTTTGCGGTGATGACACACGACGCGACCGAATTTATTTCGCCGCTGACGTTACAGACGCTGTCGAAAAATCCGGTGACCATTAGCTTCTTCGATGAAAAAGA
>DATARG010000298.1:0-5924 GCA_036264275.1 Candidatus Udaeobacter sp.
GGCGCGGTTTGATAGGCGTCCGGCAGCCACGTGTGGAACGGAAACAGCGGCACTTTCACCGCAAGGCCAACAAAAATTCCGGCAAAAACGAGCCAGGCGACGTTTCCATTGAGCAAACCGTTCTTTCCAAGACTCGCCAGAGCGGCGAAGTCGAACGTGCCCTTCGCTAGATAAATCCCAAGAAACGAAAGCAACATGGCGACGCTTCCGAGAAACGTGTAAAGAAAGAACTTCGTCGCGGCGCGATCGCGATTTTCACCACCCCAGATTTTGATCAACAGAAAACCCGGGATCAGGCTCATTTCGTAAAACAAGAACCACAGAACGAAATTCTGCGCCGTGAAAGTTCCGTAGAGCGCGGACTGCATCACCAGCATAGTCGCGTAGAACGCGCGGCTTCCATCGGGAGCCGGTCGCGCCACGAACGCGAATGGAATAATCAGCGAAGTCAGCAACACGAGCAGCAGGCTCAGGCCGTCGACGCCCACCAGATATTCGGCGTTGATAGCAGGAATCCACGCATGACGTTCCACGAACTGGAGGCCAGTTGCGTTGGCATCGAAATTTCGCCACAGCGCCAGAGCGCATCCTGCAGAGATGATATTAAACAGCAGCGCGATCATGCGGCAGTTGCGCAGCTTGCCCACCGTAGCTGTTTCGGAAGCAGGCGGCCATGTACACACGGCCACTGCGCCGAGCAGCGGAATCAAGATAATCGCCGTGATTAAGCCAACCATGCGTAAAGAAGAAGAAGCGCCAACATCCCAACGGCCACGACGCCGAGGTAAATTTGAATCTGTCCAGAGTGCGCGCCGGCCAGCAGCCGGCCCAGACCGCGAGCGCCAATTGTCGTTTCATCTACTCCGGCATTAATGCCGCGCTCGTCCACAGCCGCTGTAAATACTCCAAACAACTGGCCGATCGCGGCGAAGCCGCGCACCAAACCGTCCCAAAAATAACGATCCATCCAATCGGACAAACGCGCGCTCGCCCAGGCGAAAGCGACAATTGTTCGCGCGTACAACTCATCGATCCACATCTTGTTTGCGAGAAACCGGAACAATGCCGGTTGTGCGTACTCCAGCGGATCAACTTCCGCGGGTCGATCTCGATCCTGCTCGCCAGCTTTGCGATAGAACCAGACTCCCAACGCGATCCCACCGCCAACGAGCACGAGCGAAATGAAAAGCATGGGCTGAATGAAACGCGAAATGTCGAAGTGAGCCGGTTCACCCGTGAGATAATCATCCATCCATGGCCAGGCAGGTGTGAGCACGACGCTCAGAAAGACTGTGCCGATCGCCAGCACGATCAACGGCACTGTCATCACACCCGGACTTTCATGCGCGTGCTCAGCGGCGTTACGGCGATTCCCGAAAAAGACGTAGATCATTTGCCGCGTCATATAGAGCGCCGTGAGAACGACGCCTGCCAGCATCAGGTAATACGGTGCATGCGATCGCGGCCAATGCGCGGTGGCATGAAGAATTTCCTCCTTGGTCCAGCCGCCGGAGAAAAAGAGCGGAACGCCACTCAAAGCCAGCATACCAATGGCGTACGTTCCAAACGTCACCGGCATCAGACGGCGCAGGCCGCCCATTTTGCGGATGTCCTGTTCACCATAGCATCCGTGAATCACGGATCCAGAGCCGAGAAATAGAAGCGCCTTGAAAAAACCGTGCGCCAGTAAATGCATGATCCCGGCTGCAACGCCGCCGACGCCTAACGAGACCATCATCAAACCGAGTTGCGATACCGTCGAGTAAGCGAGGATACGCTTAATGTCGGCCTGCGCGATGGCGATCAGCGCAGCCATGAGCGCTGTAGTTACTCCAATCCAGACAACAACAGTGAGGGAAGACGTTACGCCGTTGATCGCGCCTAACGAAAAGAGCGGATAAACGCGCGCGACGAGAAACACACCCGCGGCGACCATTGTAGCTGCATGAATTAGGGCGCTAACCGGCGTGGGACCCTCCATCGCGTCGGGCAACCAGACGTGCAGTGGAAATTGTCCGGACTTGCCAACTGCTCCGCAAAAAATCAGAAGCGCAATGAAAGTTGCGCTTGCGCCAAGTGCGGCCAGTCCGGCACTTTCAAGACATCCGTGGCCAGCATCGTAGAAAAGCAGTGTGCCACTGCGATTGTAGAGCCAGAGCATTCCAAGGAAAAATCCCATATCGCCGATACGCGTGGTGATGAACGCTTTCTTTGCTGCGGCTGCGGCGCTCGGGCGCTCGATCCAGAAGCCGATGAGTAAAAACGACGCGAGCCCTACAAGTTCCCAAAACATGAAAAGCAGCAGCAAGCTGTTCGCTATAACCACTCCGAGCATCGCTCCGGAGAAAAACGACAGATATGCGAAGAAACGGGTAAAATTTTTGTCGTCAGCCATGTAGCCGACGCTGAAGACGAAAATGCACAAGCTGACCAGAGTGATCATCACCAGCATCGCTGAGGCGAGCGGATCGAGAACAAATCCGAGCCGCAGCGTTTGCTGGCCGAACGTGAACCATGTGAAATTCTGGACTGCGCGGAAGCCCTGCGTTTGCAGGGTTGGAAGGACCGCCAAAATTGAGATTGCCAGCACAACGATTTGGCCACCGATTGCGAGTACGGCCGCACTGTTGCGCCGCGCTTTTCCCAAGCTCAAAATGACGGCCGCGGCTGCAAATGGCACCGCCGGCAACAACCAGAGATTACTCACGATCCCTGGATTCATCCTTTGAGCTGGTCGTATTGATCGACGTTCGTTGTCCGGTAATGCCGGTAAACGGCAATGACCATCGCCAGGCCCACAGCGGCCTCGGCTGCAGAGATGGCGATGGAAAAGATTGCGATCATTACCCCGGTAGGCGGATGTGGCGGCGGAGCAAAACGCCAGAATGCGATAAAATTCAAGTTCGCTGCGGCGAGCATCATCTCGATCCCGATTAGAATAAAAATCGCGTGACGCCGGCATAACGCAGCGAGCAGGCCGATTGAAAATAGGGCGGCGGAAACGATGAGGAAGAGTTGAAGTGTTGGAGTCATGATGACGTACATTGGGCGTCGGGGGAGCCCACGCCTCTGGCGTGCTGGCGATCGGCTCCAGCCGATCGCGAACTTTCGTCGTCGCACCAAAAACAAACTAGACATCGAGGAAGTTCGTTTCCGCAGAATGCGGAAACCAGCATGGTACAACGGTGTGGTCCCGAGATTAGCGACTCCATCTTCACCTTTTTTCCTCCATAACGAGCACGAGTGCGCCGATGAGGGCGGCTGTCAGGAGGAGCCCAACGCATTGCAAAGGCCAAACATAACCGGTCATTAACGCCTGGCCGATTTGCTTGACCGTGAGTGCCCGAATGTGCGGCGACACTATCGAAATCGATTGCGTTCTTAGAACCGCCCACGTCAAACCGACAAAAACAGCAAGCGCGATGAAAGCACCGCTCCAGTTAAAACCATGGTGCTCGTTCGAATCCCGGCGCGTCAGAAGAACCGTGAAAACGATCAACACCGCTACTGCGCCGATGTAAATAAACACCAGGGCAAGGCCTACGAATTCAGCACCGAGCAGAAAAAAGAAGGACGCGAGCCCGAGCAACGCCAGCACCAGGCAGAAGGCGGCGTGCATGAGATTTGGCAATGTGGCAGCCGCCAGCGCCGCGGCGAGCGTGAAGACGGAAATCACAATGAATAGCGCACCGTTCATTCAGCGAAACGGTAAACACGCCGCGCGAATTTCCTTCGTGTGTCCAATAGAATCGAAAGCGCAGTGTAAACAGCGAGAACGACGAACAACGACCAAAGCCAGCCGCGCAACCCACGCCCGGTATAATGCCATACGGCGGCAGCGATGACGCATGTAAACGACATCGGCAGTATGAACTTCCAGGCAACAGTCATCATTTGGTCCACGCGCATGCGCGGCAACGTTGCGCGGAGCCAGATGTAAACGAAAAGCAGCGCGCTTAGTTTTGCGAAAAACCATATGTAAGAAGGAACAAATTCGAGCACGCGTGCGGGCGCATGCCAGCCGCCGAGGAACAACGTCACTGCCAGTCCGCTAACAGCGAACATGCCGAGATATTCCGCCATGAAAAACGTAGCGTATTTAAATCCCGAATATTCGGTCATATGTCCGGCGACGATTTCCGATTCGCCCTCTGGAACATCGAATGGTGTGCGGTTCGACTCAACGAGGCCGGCGACGAAAAACAATATGAACGCCGTGGCGCCCCAGGGCGTGACTACGAACCAGCGCGGCACGATGCCTAACGTGTATTCGCCTTGCGCGAGAACAATCGCATCTGGCATAAGCGAACCAACTGCCATCACGACTGGGAGCACCGCGATGATCAGCGGCAATTCGTAGCTGAACATTTGGGCGATCGCGCGCATTGAACCTAGCATCGAAAATTTGTTGTTACTGGCCCAGCCGGCCATGAACACCGCAAGTTCCGTTGCCGATCCCACCGCGAAGAAAAAGAGTATACCGCCGTCAATTCTAAACGCGGTCATGTTTCGCCCGTACGGAATCACCCCCAGAGTGAGTATGGCAACAGCAGCGAGGATGATCGGCGCCAGAAAATGCACGACCTTGTCCGCACGTGCCGGCACGATGTCTTCCTTGATTAACATTTTGATTCCATCAGCCACCGGTTGAAAAAGGCCGAACGGCCCGACGCGGTTGGGTCCGTAGCGATTCTGCATTCGCGCCAAAATTTTCCGCTCCAGAACCGACATAAGCGCGAAGAGCGTGAGAAACACGGCGAGCAACGCGATAATGTTGATCAGGCTGGACACAATTTGGAGCAGCCAATTCGGCATGCTGGCAATCCAGGAAAGGAGCCATCGCTTTGCGTGCACGAAAATCTGATCAAGAGCAGAACTCATCTCCGTGAAGAAAAGCGATTGCCATTGATTTAATCAAGATCGAATCACGGGTAACGATGGGCGTCAGCGAAGCAGCACAAGTTCCCAATTGATTTTTCCGTCCACAATTTCAAGCCAGGCGACGCTTGGCGGGGAACCACGGTTGGGCCGAGTCACGCAACCGGGGTTGAGGTACAGCACGAGGCCGCGTTTTTCGTTGCGTGGGACGTGCGTGTGCCCGTGAAGAAGAACATCGACGTCATCCGGTGAATGATCCGGTGGAACGTGTTGCAAACGGAATTTCAATCCACTTCGCGGAACATCCAGAACCAGCGGCCAGTCGAAATTACTGTCGCAATTTCCGCGCACAACGATCACGGGCGGTCCGATCGCTCGCAGTTCGTCGAAAATAGTTTCTGCGCAAACGTCGCCGAGATGCCAGATTTCATCGGCGCCCTTCGCCATGTCCCTCACGCTCTCCGGCAGCCGATTGTGGGTGTCCGCGAGAACGAACACGTGCCGCGTTTTTTCGGATTTTGCCTCCGTAACCATATTGCCTTTTGAGCGGTCAAGTCGATAGAGCTCTGGAGAACATAGGCCGAGCACGAGCTGCTGGAGGATAAAACTGGTTACACGTAAGGCCGCGCTTGTCGCCCGTTTAGCTAATATCCGCACGAATTTTGAGTGCCGGCGACAATTCGGATCGCTGGTGTATGCTTATCTCCTGCTTGGGGCGGTTTTGCCTTTGCAGGGGGACTTTGCTGCGGTACGTTTAGGGTTTGCCATGCGATCGCTGGTTTTCTTACTCACCGGCCTGTTTGCGAGTGCCGGTTTGACGTACGGAGAATTCAAAACTCCGGACAATGCCCCAATTGAAATCACCTCAACCGGGCAAACCACGTATGAAAACGGCCTGGCAACCGCCCGCGACAACGTCGCGATTCACATTGGGAACACGGACATTTACTCCGATTACGCACAGTACAATTCCTCGACACACGACGTGACATTGAGAGGTCACGTCCGGATTTATCGTGATCTAAGCCTCTACACCGCCGAGAACG
>DATARG010000299.1:0-1688 GCA_036264275.1 Candidatus Udaeobacter sp.
GACTTCACTCGATATGGAATCGTGCGCACTCCAGAGCGGGCACCGCAAACCAGGATCGATGCCGTCGATCAGTCTTTTTCACAGGAGAAGTCGATCGCAGTATTGCCGTTTAAGGATTTGAGCGCGGGTCCGGAGCGCGATTATCTTGGCGAAGGCATCGCCGAGGAAATTATCACCGCACTTTCCAAGGTTGGAGATCTGAGGGTGGCGGCGCGGCGTTCGGCGTTTTGGTTTAAAGATCGCGACGCGGAACTCAGCGAAGTCGCCAGCAAACTCAACGTCGAGCATGTGGTTGAAGGGAGCATTCGACGAGACGGCAACCGGATTCGTGTGACTGCCGAGCTGACGGAGTGCTGTGAAGGATTCACGTTGTGGTCGGAAACGTACGAGCGCGAATTCCAGGGAATCTTTGCGCTTCAAGACGAAATCACATGCGCCATTGTCGACGCACTGAAGCTGAAATTAGCCATTGCCCCGGTAACGCCACGCGCACACAGCATGGAGGCGTACGATCTCTATCTTCAGGGCTTGTTCTTGGCGGACAAAAGCGGAGAGGAAGCCCTCCGAAAAAGTGTCCAGTTTTTCGAACGCGCGCTCGAAAAAGATCCGCGATTCGCGCGCGCCTGGACAGGCATTGCAAAATCCTGGCTCTGGTTGGCCGATGCTTACGTCGAACCGCTCGAAGCTTATTCGAAGGTGCGCGAGGCTGCCCTGAATGCAATCAACATCGATGATAATGAAGCTGAAGCGCATGTTTACCTGGCGGAAACCAAACGGATCCTCGAATGGGATCTCAACGGCGCGGAAGTCGAATATGTCCGCGCCTTTGAAATGGATTCAAATTTAACGCCGTCGAACTATTTCATAGCCGCATTTTATGCGGCGATCGGCGACCGGCAGAAAGCTCTTACGTATCTAAGCCGCACGGCAAAAATTGATCCTGCGTCGCTCTGGGTGAGCAATTTCGCCTGCGAGATTTACAGATACTTCGGATTAATTGATGAAGCGATGACCGCTGGTGAGCGCGCGTTGCAGCTCGATCCAACATACGCTTACGGCGAACCGCTGCTGGCTGCCCTTTATCGTGAAATGGGCCGCTTCGACGACGCAATCGCGTTATACAAAAAGTCGCAAGACATCAGTGGTCGGGTGCCCTTTGGTCTTGCGATTACTTACGGCAAAATGAACCGTCGGGAGGAAGCGAGGGCGATTCTTAAGGCCGCTTGCGAAAGTCGTGGTGGGTACACACCAGGGGATGCAATCGCGCACGTGCACGTGGTGTTGCAGGAAAATGAGGATGCGATCCGAGAACTGGAGCGCGCGTATGACGAACATTCGTCGTCACTGCACTTCGTCGGCATCGCTCCCGAATTTGCACCGCTGCGTTCCGACAAACGTTTCGTTTCGATCGTCGAGAGAATTGGGCTGGAGCCTCAAAAGGTCTTTGCGATAATAGCAGCTTGATTATTGAACGATGACATCGCCCCCGTGGCCGTGCGACCGAACTCCGTGCTCGTTCAAATCTTGCTGTGCCACGTGCATTCCGAAAAGCAAAAGCGCGATGAGGCCAAAGTATAACACTGACATTATCCAACGCTGCGACGGTGTGACTTCGAAATAACGCTGTTCTTCTTCCGTCCTTTTACGGAAGAGCGAATAGACCCTCGGCACCGACAGAATGACAATTA
>DATARG010000042.1:0-2616 GCA_036264275.1 Candidatus Udaeobacter sp.
TAACAACGTCTTTGCGAGCGATGTTCAGATTCTTGAGCGACTGTCCGAGCGTCTGCTCGCTTTCGCCATCGGAGTAAACGTCGGCGGTGTCGAAGAAGTTGATACCGGACTCGACCGCGGCCTTGACGAGTTCATCCGCACCCTTCTGGTCAACCGCGCCGATCGTTTTCCAAACACGCGCGCGCGCGCCCTTGGCGCCGCCGAAAGTCATGGTGCCGAGGCAAAGACGTGAAACAAGCAGTCCAGTGTTGCCTAAGGTTTTGTAATCCATATTTGTTCCTGTCCGAGAAACGGTTCTATTGTTTGGCCGAGGTGAACTCACAGGTTGAGGGCCATTACTGGCTGCACTTTGTGTGCGTTGACTTGTCGCTTCTCTACTCGGGACGGTGATTGTGCTCATATATGTTGGTATGGCGTGATTTTGTTTTTTCGGAGCGGCTATAGGCCGAGATCGCTTAATCCCGGATGCGCATCTGGCCGGCGCCCGAGCGGCCAGTGATATTTTCTTTCTGACTCCTTGATCGGGAGATCGTTGATGGATGCGTATCGGAATCGCATCAGGCCGTGATCATCAAACTCCCAATTTTCGTTACCGTAAGAGCGGAACCAATCTCCGGCATCGTCGTGCCATTCATAGGCGAAGCGCACGGCAATGCGATTTCCGTAGTAAGCCCAAAGTTCCTTGATTAATCGATAGTCCAGCTCTTTCGCCCACTTACGTTTCAAGAACGCGACGATCTCCTGTCGTCCATTGGGAAACTCCGCCCGATTTCTCCAACGCGAATCGATCGTGTAAGCAAGCGCGACCTTTTCCGGATCGCGCGAATTCCAACCATCTTCGGCCAGTCGAACTTTCTGAATGGCGGTCTCGCGAGTGAACGGAGGCACCGGAGGGCGGGTCGCAACCTCTTCATGAGTTTTCGGTTCGCGAAACGTCCTTTGTTGCTCACTCACAAGCATCCCTTTGCTTCATCCTTGTTACCCCAAAATACGGCGTTCATAAGAACTCGGCGATTGCGCGTCGGCAGGATTTTGTCATCCCTCAAAGGAGGGAAGCGTGATTCCGCGAGGGCGTGCATTGCTTAGCGCCAAAGGCGCGGCTTCAATTTCAGTCTGGGGTACCGCCCCAGGAATTCGGTGGCAAACGGACAAGCGCTGAAAGCGCGATTCAAAACGGTTAGGCCCGATTTGGTTGCCAGATATTGAACCGTGCCTTCAGCGCTCGATGTAATTTAATTCCTCTTATCCTGGGGCGATGGCCTCAGGCTTAGATTGAGATCGCGCCGTTGGCGCTGAGCCGGTTCTTTATCGGAAGAGGATCTTCGCCATCATTCCCTTATCCTCGTGACTGAGGAGATGGCAATGGAAGAGTGACATCCCGCGAATGATCGGATCGGTAAAATCCATCACCAAATCAACCGAGCTGCCGTTTGGGACATTCACCGTATCGAGCCATACCGGGTCTTTCACCGGTTTTGCATCGACCGCGTAGGTCAGGAAATGCACCTGATGAATGTGAAACGGATGCACTTCGCGTGTCGGATTGGTTACTCGCCAATGCTGCAGCGAACCGACATCCACCGTCAGCATCGGGCCGGAGTTCATGTCGAATTTTTGGCCATTAATATAGAAGCCCTGTTTGTCTTCGGTGAAGTTAACAACGAATTGCGGTTCGCTGCTTTCGACGCGTTGAAGATCTTCCGGCGGGAAGGTCGCGTAAACCGGTTCCCCGCCGAGCGGAGGACGAGTTTGCGGACGCGATGACCGAGTCGAATCAATATCGGCGAGGATCATCGCTGGATTCGAATCTCCATCCGGACCGCTATCGAAACACAGCGTGCGCAGGGCAGCATGCGAATCCGTCGGCGGTCCGGTGACAATTGCCTCCACTCTTCCAGCCGGCGGAACCAAAACATGGCTCATCGTTCGCGTCCGGACCGATGGATCGTGATAAGAGAGCGGCATTCCATCAAGCGCGACGACATCAAATGAGGCCGAATCCAATTCCAAATCGGCGTAGCGATCCGGACTAGCATTTACGATCCGCCAAAACTGTCGCTCGCTTGGTGCGATGTTGATCTTGGGACGCAAACTTCCGTTCACGGTGAAGGCGCGTTCCGGTTTCTCCGGCGCGGTGCCGCATTGAGTGGTCTGCATTGCAACCGACTCCATCACGCTTTTTTTCTGAGCGGCATCGCTTGGCAAAACAAGATCGCGCAATACCAAAATCCGCTCGCGCATGTTTCGCACTTCGGGCACGTAACGCTCCATACCTTCAACGACAATAGCTCCTGACATTCCGTCAAGGTCCTGAATGTAGCTCTCGCCGTGTGAATGCGTGTGATACCAGTACAGTCCGGGCGGTTGCTGGGGTGGCACCTGGACTGAATAGTTCAACGTCTCGCCGGGTGATGCCATCATCGTCAGGACATCGTCCTGCGGTGCGTTCGGCGAGACGTGCAGTCCGTGAAAATGAAGATTTGTCATTTGCATACTCGGATGACCAACGCAGGTTTCTGTCGAGTGGGCTGCGAGCTCGTTCTTGTACTCCACTTTCAGAATGCTTCCCGGCTGCGTCCGGATCACCGGCGGCGTGTTATTGCCGCGATAAAGAAA
>DATARG010000098.1:0-6026 GCA_036264275.1 Candidatus Udaeobacter sp.
GAACAAAAATCTCACCCCGCTCCGCAATCGCATTCGACATCGAATTATTCCGTACTTGGAGAAAACGCTTGACCGCAACATCCGCCAAAACATTTGGCGAACAGCGATGATTGCAGCGGATGAAGAGAATTGGATCGAGAGCGAGCTAACTGGTTCGACAGATGCAGACCTCTCTGTCGCAAAGCTTCGCGCGCTGCCAATCGCGCTTCAGCGCGGGACGATTCTGAAGTGGTTGCGAGCCCGAAATGTCGCGGACATTGGATTCGAGGTGATCGAACGTGTCCGCTCGCTCGCCGATCGCGATGCTCGAATCGCAAAGGTGAATCTTCCGAAAAACCGGCACGCCCGACGCCGCGCCGAAAAAATTTTCATCGAGTGAGCTGTAGCTGCGTCTCTGCGAGACACGCCCCGCGGGGGGGCAGAAAAATAAAACCGAAAGCGCTTCGCATGGCGCAGCAGCTACAACATCCACGAAATCTCTAAGCACGCTCCGCCAGCCCCAGAGGAGCGAGGGACCTCACGAGCAATCGAGGATTTGCGAATTCTTCGCTTTCGCTCAGGATGACAATTAATGGCTTCTGAAGTCCGCGTTCGCTTCGCCCCCTCGCCTACGGGCTACTTGCACATCGGCGGAGCGCGCACTGCGCTTTTCAACTGGCTATTCGCGCGGCATTACGGCGGGAAATTCGTGCTGCGTATCGAAGACACTGATATGAAGCGCAACACCGAGGAAGCGATGGTCGCCATTTACGAAGGATTGGAATGGCTCGGCTTGAATTGGGACGAAGGCCCGCATCTCGGCGGCGGCTTCGGCCCATATTTGCAGAGTGAACGCACAGAACTTTACGAGCGTTACCTGATAAAACTTCAAGACGCCGGTCACATTTTCGAAGACGAGGGCGCGTTGCGATTTCGGTCCCCGCGCGAGCGCGTCATCGTGGACGACATCGTCTGCGGCAAAATCGATTTCGATCTCAGCAATCCAGCCACGCACCCAGATATGACTATCCGGCGTCCAGACGGCTCATGGATTTTTCATTTCGTCAACGTGGTTGACGATCTTGAAATGAAAATCTCCCACGTGATCCGGGGCGAAGATCATCTCTCGAATACGCCAAAGCACATTGAAATTATTCGTGCGTTGGGCGCGACGCCGCCGCAATACGCGCACATTCCGCTCATCCTAAATCGCGACGGCTCCAAGATGAGCAAGCGCGATGCAGGCGCGCGCGTGGAATATTATATTCGGCGCGGCTTTCTTCCCGCGGCGGTTCGCAACTACCTCTGCCTGCTCGGTTGGTCGCCGAAAGACAACCGTGAGAAGTTGGACACCGAGGAGATCGTTCGGATTTTCGACTTGAAGAACATTGGCCGAAGCTCGGCCACGTTCGATCCTGACAAACTGCATTGGTTAAACGGCGAATACGCGCGCGAGCTTGGCGATGAAGAATTTTACGAATTAGCCGTCTCGAGGCTGAAATCGAGCGGGGTAAAGCTGGGCGATTTTCCGGAGCAATACGTGCGCGCCGCTTTGCAAACGTGCAAAGGAAAAATCAACACGTTCGAAGAGTTGCCGGCTTATTGCGGATTCTACTTCACAGATGATTTTGGTTACGATCCTCAGAGCGCAGCGAAGCATTTCACGCTCGAAAACAAACCGCGACTCAAAGCCGTTCGCGACAGCTTGAGTTCACTTGAGAAGTTCGACGTCGGAGAAATAGAAGCGGCACTAAAAACTACCGCGGCAAAACTCGGCATAAAACTCGGCGCAATAGTCCACCCCACACGACTCGCGGCGACTGGAAGCACGGTGGGACCGAGTCTTTATCATTTGCTAGAAGTTCTCGGGAAAGAAAAAGTACTAGCACGTATTGATCGAGCGCTCTCCACCTTCTGATGCGCTGTTATCCGGAGCAAAGCGAGGGACCTCATAAATCCGCAGCGAGCACGCGAGCTAATTCCCTGACCAGTTGCCAAACGAAAGATCCTTCGTCGTCTTCGCAACTCAGGATGATCCGCGATCTATTTTGTCGCCGTCTTTGCCCAGGTGTCGCGAAGTGTAGCCGTCCGGTTCCAAATTTGTTTTTGCGGCGCCGAATCGGAATCGAGTGTGAAATAGCCGAGACGCTCGAATTGATAGCGTTCTTCTGGACGCGCATTCGCCAGTGTTGGTTCGCATTTTGCGTTCGCTACTTCCAGCGAATTCGAATTTATGAACGACTTAAAATCGCGCGGCGCCCCTGTCTCGCCGGAGCTTTCGGCGGAGGCGGAATCCGGCTCTGGAACGGTGAAAAGCCGATCATATAATCGGACGTCCGCATCCACTGCGTGCGACGCGCTCACCCAATGAATTGTTCCTTTGACTTTGCGGCCCGCAGTCGGCCCGCCTGATTTGCTGTCCAGATCGACGCTGCATCGCAGCTCGGTCACATTGCCGGCGTCGTCTTTCATCACTTCCTCGCACTTGATGATGTAAGCGTATTTCAAGCGCACCTCGCCGCCCGGACGAAGCCGGAAATATTTCGGCGGTGGCGATTCCATAAAATCATCGCGCTCGATGTAAAGCTCGCGGCCGAATGGAATTTTGCGTGTTCCAGCATTTGGATCCTCGGGATTGTTGGTCGCGTCGAGTTCTTCGGTTTTTCCTTCCGGGTAATTTATCAGCACAACTTTAATCGGTCGCAACACAACGAGACGCCGCGTTGCCGTTCGATTGAATTCATCCCGCACCGTGTGTTCGAGCAAAGCCATATCCGTCATACTCGGGTACTTTGTGATCCCGACGTTGTACGCAAGGCTGCGCAACACGGTTGGCGTCACACCGCGCCGGCGCAAACCGGAAATCGTCAGCATCCGCGGATCGTCCCAACCATGAACGAGCTTCTCATCCACGAGTTGGATCAGTTTGCGCTTGCTCATCACCGTGTATGTAAGATTAAACCTCGCAAATTCGTGCTGATGCGGGCGCGGCTCCGGAATTTCCAGCGCGTCGAGGATCCAATCGTAAAGCGGGCGATGCACCTCGAACTCTAGTGTACAAATCGAGTGTGTGATTCCTTCGATGTAATCGCTGAGCGTATGGGCCCAATCGTACATGGGATAAATGCACCAGTTGTCGCCGGTGCGATGATGCGTTGCATGCCGGATCCGATAGAACACCGGGTCGCGAAGCCAGACATTTGCCGCGTTGACGTCGATCTTTGCGCGCAATGTGCGCGCGCCATCAGCAAACTCGCCGGCTTTCATTCGCGCAAACAGATCGAGATTGTCGTCAACCGAGCGATCGCGAAAACTGCTGGCCTTTCCTAACCGGCGATACGCGTCCGTTTCCTCGGGACTCATGTCATCAACGTAGGCCTTGCCTTTGCGGATGAGTTCAACCGCATACTCGTAAAACCGATCGAAATAATCCGAGGCATAGAACGGCTCGCCGCCGAGTTGTTTGTCTGCCCAGCCATCGATCAACCAATGCACGTCAGCCATGATTGACCTGACGTATTCTGCCTCTTCCTTCGTCGGATTCGTATCGTCCATGCGAATGTTGCAGATGCCGCCAAACTCCCGCGCGATCCCAAAGTTGAGACAGATCGACTTCGCGTGGCCGATATGCAGATAACCATTCGGCTCCGGCGGAAAACGCGTAATGATTTGCTTGTATTTACCGGTGCGCAGATCCTCCGCGATGATGTCGCGAATAAAATCTGATGGTCTTTCCGTTTCGGTCGTCATTGGGACGAGCAAAATATCGGCGAAAGCGCAGATCGACAACTTTCGCGTGGAACGGCCCATTCGCGCTGGACTGCGGGCGTAGTATCCTCAACGTCGCTTATCGCAAAACATGCAGACCACCGACCGTCACACGCTCGCCGATCTCGAGAAATGGTCTGAGATCGCGCACGCAATCGACCCGCCGATTCGTCTCGGTCTTTTCGGCGATCCAGTGGCTCACTCGCTGTCGCCCCAAATGCAAAACGCGGCGCTGCGCGCGTGCGAGATCAACGTGCAATATGCGCGGTTTCACATCCGGCCTAACGAATTGCGGTTAGCGCTGCATTGTTTGCGTGAGCTCGATTTCATTGGAATCAATCTCACCGTACCGCATAAGATCGCAGCGTTAACACAAATTGATGCAGCAGATGAATCGGCGAGCGGTTGCGGCTCAGTGAACACGATTCGGCTACACGACAAGAAATTGATCGGTTCGAATACGGACGCCGAAGGATTTTCCCGCGCCGTTCGCAGCGAGTTTTCAATGGATTTGCGCGATCTGCGCGTGATGATTGTGGGCGCCGGCGGAGGCACAGGTCAGGCCATATCCTGGCAATGCGCCTTGGAAAATTGTGAGCGCCTTGTGCTGGTTAATCGGACGCTGGGGAAGACAAGCGCGATCGTAGAACGATTGCGGTCTTTCTTTGTCGAACCTCGCGTGCTCGGACCAGTCGCACGCATCCAAGCTGTGCCATGGGAGGAGACCGCGATCCGCGCGCAGCTCGCGGACATTGACTTGATCGTTAATGCTACGCCGCTCGGAATGAATCCGAGTGATCCAGCACCGATTCCGACACGATTGCTCGCGCCGCACCACATTGTGTTCGACTGCGTTTACGGACCGTCGAAAACTGCCTTGCTTCGTGCGGCAAATGAAGCCGGCGCGCGCGGCGCGAATGGCTTGTCGATGTTGCTGCATCAAGGCGCGTTGTCATTTTCCGCCTGGTTCAATCGCGAAGCGCCAATTGAGGCGATGCGCTCAGCGATTTCGCTGTGATTCCTTAGCAACAAAGGCCCCATTGCCTTCGTCTAAATAGATCGTGGAACCGATGCGCGAGATTTGAAGTGATTGCCGCCACGTTCCCGATTGGAAGTGTTTTGTTGCTTCAATTGTTTTGGTTTCCGGCTTTTGCGAACGCACGCCAACGGTCATGGCTTCGGATAAAATTCTGCCATCCATCTTGGGCGATTTGATACCCAGAATCTGAACTATGGTTGGAGCAAGATCGACATTCCCACTCGGCAGATCGTCGATCTCGCCGCGCTTAAAATCCGGACCAGCGGCGATTAACATATTATGCATGTCGAAATGGCTGAGTGTGGCGTGCGTCCCCTTTCCTGCCGCTCGTTGCCAATCGGCGTCAATCATTCCCGGAACGCTGAATTGATTTTTTGAATCGTCCCAGCGAAACGCCATCACTACATCAGGCGCGCGATCACTTTGAATGTTCGCTTGCTCCAGCGCGAACGTCCCCTCCATCGGTTGCTTTGTAAAAATCACGCCGGCGAAATCCGATTGCTGCAAAACCTCTACCAACCGCCGCGTCACCATCGCGTCGTGTCCGGTGACATAAAAAAGAACGCTGCCGCCATTGCCGGCCAACATGATGTCTCCTGGTTTTGGTTCACCGTTGAATTCCGTGGTCGCGGCGAACCCCGCCTCATTCAATATTTTTCGCAGATCAATTGAGCGTCTGATCGTGGAGAAACCATGATCGGAAACAACAAAAACGTCTGTTGTGCCGCGCGCTTTCCGTTCATCCAACGCCGAGAGGACTGTAGCAAGATTTTCATCGGCAGACTTGATCGCATTGAGGGCCTCGGGCGCGCCCGGCGCCGTTTCATGTTCGGTAAGGTCCGGCTCACCCAGCCACAGAATCGAAAAAGCAGATACACCGTCCTTCCAAAGAACATCCGTCAACGCTTTGGTCGTCCAAAGATCGCTCTGCAAATGAACAGATGGAAATGGGCCGAGCTTTTCCGTGATTGCAGTAAGTGCCGCGCTCGGCAACGCCTTACCTTCGAACAATGTCACACTCTTGTTCTCACCGAAGTCATTCGGATGCCGATCCAATAAAAGCCCGACGGTTTTCGCAGCCGCAATCAAGCTGCGAGCGCCCGCTCGCTGCACCAATTCGGCGATGGTTGGAACTGCAATGTATTTGCCACCCGAAAGTTGATCGCCCTTTTCTACCACCGATGAAAGTTCGACGTCGACGGCGTGGCGAGGATCGATGTCTGGCCGATAGACATGATTC
>DATARG010000110.1:0-5145 GCA_036264275.1 Candidatus Udaeobacter sp.
CGGGTTCCCAGCTTCTTCCGGCGTGCGGCATCGCCTGGGGAATTAAGCTCGATGGGAAGAAAAATGTTGTGGTCACCACAATAGGTGACGCGGCGACGCGCCAGGGAGATTTCTTCGAGGCGCTCTGTTTCGCGAAAGAAAGGGAACTTCCGGTGCTCTTTCTTGTCGAGGACAACGCTTATGGCATCAGCATGCCGACGCGGAAAACGAACCCGCTTGCGTTAAACATTCTGGACGAAGACAACTGGCGACACATCCAAGGGCAAGACGTCCAGCAGGTTCACGATGCGACGGCTGAAGCATTCGAAAGAATTCGCGGCGGCGGCGGCCCCTTTTTTTTCTGGGTTAAGATGGAACGTCTGTCGAGTCACACCAGTTCGGACGACCAGAAACTTTACCGCAGTGCCGACGAACTGCAGGACCTGGGGAAGTGCGACCCGCTAACTTGCTGGAGGGACAAACTCATTAAGGAAAGCGTAATCACACAGAAAGATTACGCCGAGATGGATAACGAGATTAAGGAGCGCGTTCGCCGCGAATATGCCGAAGCGGAGAAAGCTGAAGATCCTTCGCCTAACGAGCTTCTCAGTAATGTCACCAAAGCCTCGCCGACGATCGAGAAGGAAATCCTGCCTCCCGGTAAATATCGAATCGGCGACACCGTGAACAAGACTCTGCGTGCAGGTATTGAAGAAGATCGACAGCGTATCATTTTTGGCGAGGACGTCGAAGATCCAAAGGGCGGCGTGTTTCGCCTGACGCAGAAGCTTTCATCTGAATTCCCAAAACAGGTTTTCAATTCACCGCTCGCCGAATCGACGATTCTCGGTGTGGCATGCGGGCTGGCCGCATACGGGAAACGTCCGGTGTTTGAGGTGCAATTCATTGATTTCATTTATCCGGGCTTCAATCAGCTTGTGACCAATATTTCAACGCTTCGCTGGCGATCATTCGGCAATTGGAAGTGTCCGGCAGTGATCTATGCACCGTATGGCGCGTATCTACCCGGAGGTAGTTTGTGGCATAGCCAGGCCAATGAATCAGCGCTCGCCCATTATCCCGGTCTTAACGTTGTGATTCCAAGCACGCCAGCCGACGCCGCCGGATTGCTCTGGACCGCGATGCATGCAGAAGACCCGGTGATTTTCCTTGTGCCAAAGCATTTGCTTTGGGCAGAGCACGAAAGCAACGAGCCGATCCGCGCAGTCCCGTTAGGCAAAGCGCGTAATGTGCGCCAGGGATCTGATGTCACTTTAGTGGCATGGGGCAATACCATTGAGAAATCACTCGAGGCCGTTGATGAAATCGCCAACGAGATCAGTGTCGAACTAATCGATCTTCGCTCAATCGTTCCCTGGGACGCTGCCGCGATTGAAGAATCCGTGCGCAAAACGCGCCGATTGGTTGTGGTTCAGGAAGACACGGAAAATTGCAGTGTCGGTCAGATGATTATTTCTCACATTACTGGAAATGCGGCGCTGTGGAATGAATTGGTTAGTCCACCCATTCTTGTCAGCAAACCAAATGTAGTGATCGGTTACAATCCGGTCTATGAATACGCGGCATTGCCCGATGTGGAGCGGATCGTAACGGCAATCAGGCGCTCGCTCTCTACCAGACATGAGCGCGCACCTGTAAGCGCGGGCGTTGACCGCGCCCGTTCGGCTAAAGAACCAAAATTTGCGCAACAGGAGCCAACGGCCCCGGCTACTGCAAAAACGACTGGGCAACGTGTACAAAGCATCACCGTGCCGATCATGGGCGAAGGAATTCGAAACGCCAAGATAGTTTCGCTTCTGAAAGAGGCTGGACAACAGGTGCAAGTGGATGACGAACTGTGCGAGGTCGAGACGGATAAAGCCGTTTATCCGATTCAGTCATCGTTCGCTGGGGTGATGGGTGAATGGAAAACAAATATTGGCGATACGGTCGAGATCGGGCAGGAATTGGGAACGATTCTTACGAGCGAAGCGGCGTTTGCGGAACAGTTTGAAACGGCGGCAGAAAAATCGCCGAAACGCGAAAGTGCAGAGGAAGCCGTATCGGCTTCCGGTGCTGACGAACGCGGGCGACACGCCCGCCGATACAATATCCAGCCTGCGCTTTCGCCAACAATTACACGCAAACTGAATCGCGTTATTCCTGCCAACCTCCAGATCGACGCGCGCTGGGACGCGATCCAGCACGCTCGCCATGCGGTGAAACAAACAGACCGAGAGCAGGCTCCCTCCCCTTCCACGATGATTGCCTGGGCGGTCGCTCGCGCGATGGAAAACCATGCGCCGTTTCGTCGATTGATTCTCGAAGACGATCAAATTGTGCAGAATGACAATTTCGATCTGGGTATCGCCGTCGCGCTGGAAGGCGATCGCCTTGCAACAGCCGTGATCACAACGGCAAATCAAAAGACCTGGCCGGAATTCGTCAGTGCTTTCAACGAAACGGTCGCTGCAACACGCGCCGGTCGTGTTGACGCGATGAATGCTCCGGTCGTGATCACAAGCCTCGGCGCGTTTGAAGTGAAAGCCGGCGCCCCGATTGTTGTGCCTCCATCGGTCGCAACGCTGTTCGTTGGGAGCGCTCATCGCGAATTGATCTCGAACAAAAATAAGAACGAGAGCGCTGAAGTCATCACGCTCTCGCTGACATTTGATCACCGGGTCGTAAACGGCGCCGGGGCGGCAGCGTTCGCAAACGAGATCAAGAAGCAAATCGAAAACTTTGAAATCCCGTCTGCGAAAATGTCGGCTGCATCGTCCAACAGGCGTTAACTATTTTCCCGGCTACATCCAACCTTCTGTTGGGCTTCGTAGGTTAAGTACGGTCGATCTTCGCGACCGGATAAAGGAACATTAAGAAAGGGAATCTTATGGCACAAAAACTCGATGGAAAAAAGGTTGCCATCCTTGTAGCGGATGGCTTCGAACAAGTGGAAATGACAAAACCGCGCCAAGCGCTTGATGAAGCCGGAGCGCAAACCAAAATCGTCTCGCTGAAATCTGGCAAAATTCAGGGCATGAATCACGCGGATAAAGGCGACAAGTTCGATGTCGATCTTACGGTGGATCAAGCGCGTCCAGAGCAGTTTGACGCCTTGATGATTCCCGGCGGCCTTTTAAATCCTGACACAATGCGTACCAACGAGAGAGCGCTGAACTTCGCACGTCATTTCTTTCGTGAAAGAAAACCGGTAGCGGTCATCTGTCACGGGCCGCAGTTGTTAATCAACGCGGACCTTGTTCGCGGAAGGAGAATGACTTCCTGGCCGGCGATCCAGGTGGACATGCGCAACGCTGGCGCACGCTGGGTCGATGAGGAAGTCGTCGTTGATAACGGATTGGTTTCGAGTCGCAAGCCTGACGATATTCCAGCCTTCAACCGAAAAATGATTGAAGAATTCGCCGAAGGTCCGCACAAGACTGCGTTTGCTGCATAACTGGCGGACGGTGTTGTCAGCGCCGGAATTGTTTTAGGATTCGCAGAACGAAGTCTGCCGACGCCGAGCTACATAAAGGTTAAACGGGCGGAGGGCGAGTTCGCTGGCGCGAACGAATCAAACCTCCTACAATTGTTCGCGTTAAGAGCCCGCCATGACCACCGCCAACAAGATCACTGTTGTTCGGATTTTGATGATTCCCGCCTTCGTGACAATGGCGATTTACTATGGCGAAAGCATTAAGCGTGGCCAACCGCTCGAGTGGCAGCGGTTCGCAGCAATCGCGATTTTCATTCTTGCCGCGGTAAGTGACGGGCTCGACGGTTACGTCGCCCGACGATACAACCAGCGTAGCAAGCTCGGGGTCATTCTCGAACCTATTGCTGATAAGGGACTTTTGTTGAGCGGTATCATCACATTAAGCCTAACGAACTGGAGCGAGTTCGAAACGGATATAGGAAAATTCCCGGTTTGGTTCCCAGTGCTCGTCATTTCGCGCGATGCCATTCTTCTCGTTGGAACGCTTGTCCTGTATTTGCTTAACGGAAAAGTGCAGGTAAAACCACACTGGACGGGAAAGGTCGCAACTGTTCTACAAATGGTCGCCATTGGATGGGTGATGCTGCAACTTCGTATCATTCCCGTGCTCGACGTTGTGCTTGCAGCCGGCGTGTTCACCCTGATATCAGGGATCTTTTACGTTGCAGACGGTGTGCGTCAATTGCAGGCCGAAGGCCACGCGCATCCGACTAAATCCTAGATGCGGGACTTCTTTGGTGAATGACGCGCAGACCCTGCCCAATGTGGCGATCGTCGGACGGCCGAATGTAGGCAAGTCCGCGCTATTCAACCGTCTTGTCGGCCGGAAAATTGCGATTGTTCATGATCAACCCGGGATCACGAGGGACCGCCTTTCGGCAACCTGCACTCGCGGTGAGCAGTCTTTCACGTTATGGGACACCGGTGGAATTGTCGGCGCAGGCGAATCCGAGCTGACCCAGCAGGTACGGCACGCCGCCGAAAAGGCGCTGCGCGACAGCGATCTTCTTCTCTTCATTGTCGACGGAAAGGAAGGCCTGTCGCCGGTGGATGCGGAACTGGCGCGGATGCTGCGCAAATCGCAAATACCAGTGGTATTGGTGATTAATAAAATAGATACCGAGAAGCACGACCCGTTGGCGGCGGAGTTCGATTCGTTAGGCTTTGAGAACATGGTGTCCGTCAGCGCCGAACATGGCCGTGGAGTTTCAGAATTACTGGATGCAATCGACGGGCGCCTCCCCTCGCCTCCTCCTCATGTTGAACATCCGACGGCGACGACAGAAAAATCAATAGCGATCGCGATTGTTGGTCGTCCGAATGTTGGCAAATCTTCTCTTATCAACTCCATCGTGCGCAGCGACCGCGCGATTGTGAGCGAACTGCCCGGCACAACGCGCGATGCCATCGACATAATTTATAAACGCGATGGCCGGCAGTTCGTTTTCATCGACACTGCTGGAATCCGCAGACGCGGAAAAGTCTCCAGCTCGTCTGAAGTTTTCAGCGTGATGCGGTCCGAGCGCAGCATTCGCCGTGCTGATCTTTCCATTCTTGTTATCGATCTGACCATGGGTGTTACAGCACAGGACAAGCGGATCGCCGGGCTAATTCAAAAGGCGCGAAAACCAGCCATCGTCGTATTAAACAAATGGGACTTGATTAGGCCG
>DATARG010000111.1:0-6044 GCA_036264275.1 Candidatus Udaeobacter sp.
GAATATTTGAGCCGTTTTTGGCCACTAGGATGTCCAACCCCGACCTGTTCCCCTGGGTAAAACCGGCAATGGGGGTGTGAACGAGTTTGGACACTGAAAAGGCTCAAATCTCAAAAAAGTACTCAAATATTCTGTAAATGCCCGCTTGGGTCGCCGACCTGTAAGTACCTGATTTTCCGGCTAACACCGCCCTTTTAGGCCCGTTTCCGCTTATTCGCGAAACGACTCAACTATTCCGTCAAGGGACAGCGACTTCGACAATCCGGGTGGCCGACGGGACTCGAACCCGCAACAACCAGAACCACAATCTGGGGCTCTACCATTGAGCTACGGCCACCACAACTTAAGCGAAATAGAGTCTAGGATTCCCATTCCTCTTTGCAAACAAAGGGCTCGACTTTTCCCGTACAGTCCACTAATTGTCAGCGCCGGTGGACCGGAAGCCTCTCCCCAGACGGTTGGATATCGCGCCGCAGCGTCGTCTGATGCCGTGCGGAACGGTTGGGGTCGCCGTCGTGTTTTTCTTCTTCGCAACGGTTCTGGCCGTCGCGGAGCAGGACGATCCTAGTGAAATTTTCCTTAAGGCCTATCTCTCCGCGCAACAGGGCGAAAAACTTGAGCGGCAGGACCGATTCAAAACTGCTTTGGCCAAGTATCGCTTCGCCGGGAGCTTGATTGAGGAACTCCGAAAATCGCACACTCAGTGGCAGCCAGCGGTCGTGGAATATCGTGGGCGCAAAATCAGCGAAGCGATTTTGAGACTTCAGGAGCGGATCACGCGCCAAACCCAGCTCAACGCTAGCGCCAGTCCTTTGCCCGACATTGCCCCTGCGGCGCCTGAGAGTGACGCCTGGTCCGAACCCGGTCCCGAAGCCTTGGCGCTGCAACCCAGGGAAACCGTTAGCGAGCACTCGAACGACGGCACTATCAAAGCGGCCACAAAGAACTGGCGCGACAAGGTCGCTGAGTTGCAGGCGGCACTCGACAAAACGCGCAGGGATCTGGAGACCGCGCGAAAGGAAAAGGAAGTAGTCGATACGCGTTTAAAGGAGACAAATTCAAAGCTGGAGCAGGCTCAGAACAATCTCAATGAAACGAAGAAATCAGAAGCGGAAGCGCACGACCAACTCGCGCAGCTTCAGGAATCGGTCAAGGCTGCGCAAGGGCCAGAAGGTAACGGTAACAAGGAACAACCGCGGTTGCGCGCCGAAGTTGCACAATTGAAAGAAGTCGTGGCTGCAGCTGATCAAGCGCGTGTGACTGCGGAAAAGCAAAGGGACGAAACTCAGGCAAAGTCCGCCGAGGCCAACAATCATATTGTTGCGGTCGAGCATGAACGCGATGACGCGCTCTCTCAATTAAAATCGGCGAAGGAATCGGAACAACGCTTTGTGTTGCTCGTCACTGAGAAGAATGATCTGCAACGGAAGCTTGCAACCGCGGAGGAAAAAATCAGGCAACTCAGCGAGGGCGATCCGAAAGCTGCAGAGAAGTTGGCAGAGATGGAACGACAAATGGCACAGCTTCAACAGCAGCTCGCTGAAACCCAGAATCGAAATAGTTATCTGGCGGCCCGGGCTGCAGAGCTTGATGTTGAGCTGGAACACGCAGGCACAGAACTTCAATCTGCCAGGCTAGCTGAGACAAACGGCCAGGATTCATCCCAACTTGTTAGAGAAAACGAACTGCTGCGAAACATCGTTGTTCGTGAACGGCAGGAAGAAGCGCGGCGTGATGAGGCGAGGAAGCTTGTGTTGGCGGAGTTGGATAGACTCAAAGTGCGATCGGACTTATTGAACAAAGAGATCGGATTCCTAGCCCAGCCCATAACTAAATTAACCACTGAAGAACTCTCTCTGTTCCGACAGCCCGTGGTCTCAATCTCGAACGCGAAGTCTGGTGCGCTCAAAATGAATTTCGTTTTTGAAAAGAGATCGACGGCGAACGTCGGGAAATCGAATGCGACCGCAGCCGCCGCTCCGAAGGCTTTGCCTAACGACCTTCAGGACGTTGCGATTGCCGCCCGGAAGAACGTTGAGCAGGGCAAATATCGAACAGCGGAAAAGCAGTATCAGACAGTTCTGGCGAAAGATCCGGAAAATCTCGATGCGTTATCCAATCTTGGCGTGGTCTACTTTCGCACGGCCAAGATCCGATCTGCGGAATCAACTTTAAAGAAGGCTCTGGCTATCGCGCCGAATGACGATTTCGTGCTCACCACGCTTGGTATCGTGCATTATCGCCAGGCGAGGTTCGATGATGCGTTGAAGGAATTAAGAAAAGCAATCGAGATCAATCCGAGCAGTGCCACCGCGCATAATTATCTCGGCATTACTGCCAGCCAAAAAGGCCGACAACAGGAAGCAGAAAAGGAAATGCTTCAAGCCATCGCGAAAGATCCGAACTATGCGGACGCGCATTTTAATCTCGCGGTCATTCTTATCACGACGGAACCTTCATCGAGGGAACTTGCCAGGGAGCATTACGAACGGGCGACAGCGCTCGGAACGCAACCCAGTCCGTCTTTGGAAAGACTATTGCAGTGATCGGAACGCCGAACTGCAATTAATTCTGCAGCGGTGACGTTGATCGTCGCACCGCAAGACGTGCAACCATTCCTCACGGCCAACTGGCGTTATTTGGCGATGCTGAATTATGTCGTCGATCCTCGACTGGTCACGCCGCTGGTTCCGGCTGAAACTGAAATCGATTTCGAAAACGGTGAGACTTTTCTCAGTGTTGTTGGATTCTTGTTTCTCGACACATGCTTGCTGGGTCTGCCGATTCCGCTGCACCGCGATTTCGAAGAAGTGAATCTCCGTTTCTACGTCCGGAGAAAATCGGCGGACACGTGGCGGCGCGGAGTGGTTTTCATCCGGGAACTTGTGCCTCGTCCCGCGATCGCTCTCGTAGCGCGGGCCTTTTACGGAGAGAACTATGTCGCCGTTCCGATGAAGCATGAAATCGAACATCTCGACGAGAATTTGAAGGTGGAGTATTCGTGGCGATACGGCCGCGAATGGGAATCACTTCAAATGACGGCCACAGGCGACCCACAATCTATTCCAGCAGGATCGCACGCTGAATTTATCACGGAACACTATTGGGGTTACACTGCCCTGCGCAACGGCTGCAGCGAATACCGCGTTGAACATCCACACTGGAAAATTTGGAATGCAACTAGCTTCGAATTGAGGGCGGATGTTGCAAGGCTTTACGGCGAGCAATTCGCGGAAGTCTTAAATCAGTCACCACGCTCCGCGTTCATTGCCAACGGCTCACCGATCACCGTCCAGAAACGCCAGATGCTGTAGTGCGTCTGTGCCAGACGCCATGGCTATTGGTTCACTAGCAACTGCCGCAGTACAAATGGCAAGATCCCACCATGGCGGTAGTAATCGATCTCGATTGGTGTATCGATCCGAAGCTGCACCGGCAACGCCTGTTTTTCACCGGTCGCTCTTTCAATCTCGAGCGTGACCTGTTGTCCTGGTTTGATCGAATCGGATAATCCCGTGATCGAAAACTTCTCCGAGCCGTCGAGCCCGAGCGATTGTGCGGAGGTGCCCTCCAGAAATTGTAACGGCAACACGCCCATTCCAACCAGGTTCGAACGGTGAATTCGCTCGAAGCTTGCCGCGATCACTGCTTTCACGCCTAACAAACGCGTCCCTTTCGCTGCCCAATCGCGCGATGAACCTGTCCCGTATTCCTGACCAGCGAGAATGACCAACGGAGTCTTTGTCTCCGCGTATTTCATTGCCGCATCGAAGATCGACATCTGTTCGCCCCCGCCATTGTGGAAATATTTCGTCACGCCGCCTTCCGTTCTTGGCACCATCAGGTTTTTGATTCGCACATTCGCAAATGTACCGCGGGTCATCACCAGATCGTTGCCTCGGCGGCTGCCGTAACTGTTAAAATCGCGCGGCTGAATTCCACGGGACACCAAATATCTTCCGGCGGGCGAACTCTCTTTGATTGCTCCCGCAGGCGAAATGTGATCCGTCGTGACGGTGTCGCCGAAAATGCCAAGCGCGCGAGCGCCCCGGATTTCTGCGATGTGTCCGGGCTCCATTGAAAAATCTTCGAAGAACGGCGGGTCATGAATGTAATCGCTTTTCTCGTCCCACTGATAAATGTCGCCCGTGCTAGAGGGAATTTCGTTCCATTTCGGATTTTGTTCTGCGAAATCGCGATAAAATTTGCGGAACGTCTCAGGTGTGAGCGCTCTCTGCATCGTATGCTGGATCTCGCTAAGCGTCGGCCAGAGATCGCAAAGGAAAATTTCTTTGCCATCCTTGTCCTTGCCAAGTGGGTCGCGCGAAAGATCGATGTGAACGCGGCCAGCGAGGGCAAAGGCCACAACCAGCGGCGGCGACATCAGAAAATTCGCTTTGATATGCTGATGCACGCGCGCTTCAAAGTTTCGGTTTCCTGAGAGAACCGAAGCTGCAACCAGGTCGTATTCGCGGATCGTTTTCTCGATATTTGGATGCAAGGGCCCCGAGTTGCCAATGCAAGTCGTACAACCGTACCCAACGAGATTGAATCCGAGCTGGTCGAGATATGTTTGAAGTCCGGTCTTTTCCAAGTAATCGGAGACAACGCGCGACCCCGGTGCGAGCGACGTTTTCACGCCAGGATCGACTCGCAGACCGCGCTCGACTGCCTTTTTGGCCAACAAGCCGGCCGCAATCATCACGCTCGGGTTGCTCGTGTTTGTGCAGCTCGTTATCGCGGCGATCAGGACGCTGCCGTGCCCGATGTGAGTACGCCCCTGTAAAAACACTTGGCTCGATTCAGCTTCGATTTCCTTGCCCGGATCAGGCGTTGGCCGATTTGAAACCATCTCGAGCTCGTTCAGTGCTTCGCCGGGTGTGATTCCCTGATCGTGCTTGGTATCGGTAGAAAACATCGCTCGGTCCCGCGGTGCGCTACCGTTCAGTTCGACGACGTGTTTTTCGCGAAGATCGACCTGTTTCTTTCCGTACCCGCCGTCGTGCACCGGTTTTTCAAGGAGTTCGCGAAACTCTCTCCCGATCTCTGGTAAATTGATCCGGTCCTGAGGCCTCTTCGGTCCGGCGACGCTCGGCTGCACATCCGCCAGATCCAAATCGATATCAACGCTGTAATCAATTTCGCCCTTTCGCGGCATGCCAAACATGTTTTGGGCGCGAAAATAATTTTCGAAAGCAAGGCATTCCTCTTCACTGCGCCCTGTAGCCCGCAAATAATTGACTGACTCAGGGTCAACCGGGAAAAAGCCCATCGTCGCACCGTACTCGGGCGACATGTTACCGATCGTGGCGCGATCAGGCACTGGAAGTGACGCAGCGCCTTCTCCGTAAAACTCAACGAATTTGCCAACGACTTTTTGCGCGCGAAGCAACTGCGTGATGTGCAAGACGAGATCGGTTGCGGTCACCCCTTCGCCCAATTGTCCGGTCATGTGCACGCCCACCACTTCCGGCGTCAAAAAGTATACCGGCTGCCCCAGCATCCCGGCTTCTGCCTCAATTCCGCCCACGCCCCATCCAACCACGCCGAGACCGTTAATCATGGTCGTATGGGAATCTGTGCCAACCAACGTATCGGGATAGAACAGTTGAGACTTAGGGGTTGAGAGTTGAGTGAAAAGAACTCCTTTCGCGAGATATTCCAGATTCACTTGATGCACGATTCCGATACCCGGCGGGATGAGCTGGAACGTTTTAAACGCCTGCTGACCCCACTTAAGAAACTGGTAGCGCTCGCGATTGCGCTTGAATTCCATGTCCAAATTGAGTTCCAACGCACGCGGCGAACCGAAGAAATCGACTTGCACTGAGTGATCGACGACGAGATCGACCGGTACGAGCGGCTCGATAATCTTTGGGTCGCGTCCCAGGCGTTGCACCGCGCTGCGCATCGCCGCGAGGTCGACAATCAGCGGAACTCCGGTGAAATCCTGCAAAACAATCCGCGCAACCACGAAGGGGATCTCCTCGTTCGCGGGTGATTTAGCGTTCCATTTTGCAAGCGCTTCAACGTCTTTACGTCGG
>DATARG010000163.1:0-10101 GCA_036264275.1 Candidatus Udaeobacter sp.
CAATTAAGAAATCGGTGCTGATCAATGGGCAACCATTTAGAGTAGTCGGGGTCATCTCACGGCAAGGCACGTTTTTGGGATTATTCAGTTTGGATTCGATCGTCGTGATGCCCTTGCCGGCGTTCCAAAAATATTTCAGCGCCAAGAGCGATTCCGACATTCTTGTCAAAGTGAAGGACAAGACGCGGCTCGCTGAAGCGAAAGACGAGCTGACCGGAGTCATGCGGCGTGTCCGCGGCCTAGCGCCGGAGAAAAGAGACGACTTCAGTATCAACGAACAACAAGCGCTGAAAAGCACGCTGGATCCAATCAAGAACTCCATCGCTATCGCGGGGCTTTTTATTACGGGTCTCTCGCTTTTTGTCGGCGCAATCGGGATAATGAATATCACATTTGTGAGCGTGAAAGAGCGCACGCGCGAAATCGGAACGCGCAAAGCTCTGGGCGCGCGGCGACGCACAATTCTCCTTCAATTCCTGATCGAATCCACTTCGCTGTGTCTGCTCGGCGGATTTATCGGACTGGGAGTTGCGTACCTAATGTGCAATGGGATTGGACAGGCGTTTCCCTCTTTCCCGATCCAATTTTCGCTCGGCCTGGTCCTCGTCAGCATGGCCGTCTCGATTCTCACAGGCCTGTTCTCCGGTTTCGCCCCCGCCTGGTCAGCTTCCCGCCTCGATCCGGTCGCCGCGCTTCGGTACGAGTAATTAACCGCAGAGAACGCTGAGCACGCAGAGACTATGAGGAATTTGAATGGGTTGACGGATGCAGTAATTGGCGCGGCGATGGAAGTTCACCGCGCGCTGGGGCAGGGATTGCTGGAATCGACGTACGAAATGTGCCTTTGTCGTGAATTAGCCGTCCGAGGAATTCCATTTGAACGCCAGGTCCCGATTGCTGTGGAGTACAAAGGAGTCAAGCTAGATTGCGAATATCGCGCAGACATTATCGTCGACAGTCGAATTCTTGTTGAGATCAAAGCGATTGACTCGCTACTGCCGGTCCACGACACCCAGTTGCTCACTTACCTAAAGCTCAATTTCAATGTTGAGCTACTGAAACACGGCCTGCGAAGACGAGTCCTCGGACTGCAGGAAGAAGTGACCTTATGATCTTCTCTGCGACCTCTGCGTCCTCTGCGGTAAAATAGATTTTAAAATGCTATTCAGCGAAATAGTGAAGATGGCACTTGCCTCGTTAGGGGCGAATAAGCTGCGCGCTGCACTGACAATGATCGGCATTACGATCGGCGTTTTCTCAGTAATATCGGTGATGACCGCTATTGGAGCGCTGCAGTCCTCCATCGAAAGCGGCATTAGTTTTCTCGGTTCGAATATTTTTCAGTTCGCCAAATATCCGGCGAACGTGAACGTCGGCGGTGAGATCAAGAAAAAATACCAGAACCGCCGCAACATCACGTATCGCGAGGCTCTGCATTACGCGAAGTTGATGGAAGGCAACGCGCGCGAAATCTGTCTCAAGAGTTTCGGTTACGAGGTGAAAGGCCAGGCTGTTTACGATGGGGTGAAGACCACGCCCAGCCTTCTCATCGTTGGGACCAACAAGAGTTTTCTGACAGCTAATGCTCACACGCTGGCTTATGGACGGAATTTGAACGACGAAGACGTCGAGCTTTCGCGCCGGGTAATCGTGGTCGGTAAAATGATTGAAAAACGATTGTTCCCCCATGAAACGCCGATCGGCAAAGTCGTCAGGGTAAGCGGGCACACATACACAATTGTGGGCGTGCTTGCGGAGAAAGGAACTTCCTTCGGCCAGAGCCAGGACGACGTCTGCATCATGCCGATCACGCGATTCTTCGAGGATTTCGGCGAAGCGAAGCGCACGGTGAACATCGCCACACAGGCGTTCTCCACCGAGACTTACAATCAAACACTGGACAAAGGCATTAGTGCCATGCGCATCGCGCGCGGATTGCGCGCCGACCAGGAAAACGATTTCGAGATTTATTCGAACGATTCGCTGAAAAGCGCTTTCACGTCGGTCGCGGGCATTGTGCGCATAGGCGCGTTCGTCGTTAGCTTCATCGCCCTTCTGGCTGCAGGGATCGGTATCATGAACATCATGCTGGTGAGTGTTACCGAGCGTACAAAAGAAATCGGCGTGCGTAAATCAATCGGCGCACGCAGTGGCGACGTTCTGCGTCAATTCCTCACCGAAGCCGTGTTCATCTCCGAAGCCGGCGGAATTCTTGGAATCGTTCTTGGAATCATCGCGGGCGACTTGCTCGCCGCATGGCTCAAGGTGGACATCATTTTCCCCTACGGCTGGGCCATTGCGGGGCTTCTTGTCTGCTCCGCGATCGGCATCGGCTTTGGTTTATATCCCGCGTATCGCGCAGCCAGCCTCGATCCTATCGAAGCGCTGCGTTACGAATAGCGGATCTAGAGCCTGACTTGCGTTTAGCGATTGAGTTTCATTGAATCGTCACAGCGTGGCGATCTGCAATACATGCGGCAAGAAATACAGCAAGTGGACTACACCTGTAAGCGCGAAGGGAGCATGCGAAACATGCTTTCAAGTTGAACTGAGCAAGGAAAATGAAGTTCTTCCGCAGGAAGATCCGACGTCTTTCGAAGTTGCCACACCGGCGCAAACTAAACGCGGACGAATTCGCTTCAGGTCATTCTTCCCGCGCACGCGATCGCCGGTCGTGTTTGCGCTCGTGATCGGGTGCTATTGCATCACGCTCACCTTATTCATCGGAGGGTGGGCCCGGGTCGCGCACCTGCGCAGGCCATTTCCGTACTTCTACCTTCGCGGTGATCCGGCTGACATCATCTCACTGCTTGTGGTCGCGCCATTGATTGAATCGCTCGTTTTAGTAGGCGTGTTTGAATTGCTGCGACGATTTCATGCTCCTCAAACCGTCGAGGTTTTCATCTCGGCACTATTCATTAGCGCACTGCACCTTCGGCCATGGTGGCCACACGCCATTATCGTTCTGCCGGCATTCTGCATTCAGGCGGCCTCGTACCTGTACTGGCGTCGTATCTCCTGGAAAACGGCGTTCTGCGTCCTGGCAGCGATCCATGCGCTAGCTAATGTTCTTCCAGCTCTAAGCGCATTGGCTGCTTATTCGACACGCCATCTCTCCACCTAGCTCAACTGAATACAGCAGAAGCGACTGGCACTCTTTATTCCAAACCAAGTGCCTTGAAAGTCTCATCGACGTGTTTGAAGTGAACGTCGAGTGAGCAGAGATGATCGATTTTGTCTGGTGAAAGACTGGCGGCGATTTCGGGTTCGCGCTTTGCGTTTTCGGCGAAGGTCCCCTCGCCTTTCCACGTCTTCATGGCGGCGCGCTGCACTGCTTCATATGCGTCCTTGCGCTCCGATCCTGCACGCGTGAGCGCGAGCAGGATCGATTGACTGAAAAACAGACCTTTGGTTAGCGCGAGGTTTTCCGCCATTCGATCGGGATAAACTTGCAATTTTTCGACGACATCCCGCAATTTCGTGAGCATGTAGTCCAGGAGGATACATGAATCGGGCAGAATGATGCGTTCGGCGCTTGAGTGACTGATGTCGCGCTCGTGCCACAGCGCCACGTTCTCAAGTGCAACGACCGCGTTACCGCGAATTACGCGTGCCAATCCGCTCAATCGCTCGTTTGTGATCGGATTGCGTTTGTGAGGCATCGCGGAGCTGCCTTTCTGGCCGGCGCCAAAAAATTCTTCCACTTCTAGAACCTCAGTCCGCTGCAGATGTCGAAATTCTGTGGCCCAACGATCAATGCTCGACGCGATTACCGCCAGAGTAGTCATAAATTCCGCGTGACGGTCGCGCTGAACAATTTGCGTCGAGAGCGTCGCCGGCTTTAATCCGAGGCTCTCGCACACCGAACGCTCGATTTTCGGATCGATGTGAGCATGCGTCCCGACCGCGCCACTGATTTTGCCAACGCGAATCCGGTCTCGGGTTTGGGTCAGGCGCTCGATGGCGCGACCGAATTCGTCATACATGAGTGCCAGCTTTAAGCCGAACGTAATCGGCTCCGCGTGCACGCCGTGGCTGCGGCCGATCATCGGCGTCATTTTGTATCGGCGCGCCTGGTCAGCGATGACGCCTCGAAGCGCTTCAAGGTCATCGAGAAGGATTTGGCAGGACTCATTCAGTTGCACCGCGAGGGTCGTGTCCAAAATATCCGATGAAGTCAGTCCCTGATGAATCCACCGCGATGCCGGGCCGACTGATTCGGCTACGTTTTCGAGAAAGGCGATGACGTCGTGGTTCGTTCGCTTTTCAATTTCGAGAATCTTCGGAATCGAGAACCGCGCGCGTTTTCGAATCTCAGCAGCGTCCTCTTTTGGAATCTGACAAAGCTCTGCCATCGCCTCGCAGGCGAGCACTTCAATTTCCAGCCAGATCTCAAACTTGCGTTGGTCCGACCAGATTTTGCTCATTTCCGGCCGGGAATATCGGTCTATCACGCCGGCAACATAAAAGCGACGGCGGTGAGCGAAAAGCGTTTTCAGCCAGAATCGCGCAGAATTGTGTAGCGTGCGCTGTGCTCAGCGCATTTGCGGCAAAAGAAAGTCCGCTGGGGATAGCGGGCACTACAGCATTGCAGGCTTGCCGGGCGAACTTCGCTCAGGCCCGCTTAGCAAACGCGGGCGCGCAGGAAACGTCCGTTATCCTTTACGCGTACCTGGCCACTGGCCAAAAGGTCCGCGACGGCTGCCACCATTTCTGTGCTGCTACCCGTGCAGGAACTAACTGCCAGGATTAGATCACCCAGCGAAAGGCGAGCGCGTGGCCTGATGATTTGGCGAAATTGGCGATTTCTCTTCATATGTTGACCGTTTTTGCTCTGAGCAGGTCTGATGCCATCAGTCGTTGTGAATATTTCTTCCATCGTCACAGCTGAGTTATTCAGTCCTTATCCACTTTAGAACTGACCGCGGGGCGACACTTTTGTTCAATTTTAAAACACGAATAATATACAAATGCCTCAACGAGCGATGCCGGCCGATCGATAAATTCTGAATGGACCGCTGCCAATCCCGGGAATTCCCTTCCCGCACGCTCGTTCGACTCGACCTCAGAGGGCTCGCTTTTTATCCGTCAGACTGACCACCAGCAGATAAAGGACGGCGATCACTACGAACGCGATCACGATGGTGTGGAAATTACCGCTCTCCTTGACGGCTTTGACCAATGCCGTCGCATCCTTCGAATCGATCATTTCACGCGTCAGCACTTTTTGGCCAAACCAGGTCAGGACCGAACACCACAGCGCCGACCCGGCCAGGGTCATCATGCTGAATGTGGCAAAATTCATACGAATTATTCCAGCCGGAATAGAAATGACATGGCGGATCACCGGCAAAAGGCGGGCAAAGAAAATGCCTCCTGCTTCGTAACGACGAATCCATCTTTCGGCACGCTCCAGTTTATGCTCACTGAGCAAAAAGTAACCTCCCCACCGAGCGATGAAGACCCGCCCAAGCCACAATGCAGCCCAATACGTCACCGTCGCCCCAAGCCAAGAGCCGAATGTGCCAGCGATGATGACACCGTACGTATTTAATTTTCCCTCCATAGCCAGAAATGCAGCAGGAGGAATAACGATCTCGCTTGGGACGGGGAATATCGAGCTTTCCATCGCCATGAGCAAAATGATTCCTACGTATCCCCATTGCTCGACCCACTGAAACCAAATTTGAATGAGATGATGCATATTGTTCACTCCGAGCGCTTCGACTACCCTCTGGGCAGGCTCCGCCGAGAAATCTTTCGATTTCCAGTCGAATGAATTCGCCCTAGTTCAGTCCAAAAACTAAAATTCGCAATTCGAAATTCAGATGTCGATCTACCGGCGCGTCCTTCGCTATTACCAGCCGTTCTGGGGAAAAACAATAGTCGGCCTGCTTTTGTCGCTGCTCGGCATTGGCCTGAATCTGCTCAAGCCTTGGCCGTTCAAGATCATCGTGGACGATTTCCTGCGATCAAGTCCCGAAACGCGGAGCGATTGGCGCACTTGGGTTCCCCTGCTCTGTCTCGGACTCGTCGTGATCCAGTTCGCCTGGGGAATCATAAACTGGATCACGAATTATCTGTTCGTGAAGATCGGGCTCCAGGCGCTGCTTAAGTTTCGAACCGATCTGTACTCTCATCTGCAACGGCTCTCTCTCAAATTTCATGACGCGCGAAGATCTGCCGATTCCAGTTTCCGCGTCGCGTACGATTCGCAGTCGATCCAAACGATCTACAACAAAGGTTTTACCAATATCTTCGCATCAGTCATCGCCCTGATCGGCACATTCATCGTAATGCTGAGGCTCGACTGGGTGTTGACACTTCTGTCTCTGGGAATTGTGCCATTGATTGTGGGCGCAATTTTTTTCTTCGCCCGCCGGATTCGTAACGAATCAACCTCGATTCAAGAACAGGAAAGCGCTGTGCTTGCGCAAGCGCAGGAGGGATTGAGCTCGATTCGGATGGTGCACGCTTTCGGACGCGAAGATTTCGAAGTCATGCAATTCCATCAGCGAGCGCAGCAGAGTCTGCAGGCGAACCTGCGACTGACTTTAACGAATGTGAACAGCGCACTAGTGATCAGCACGCTCATGGTTATCGGCACGGCAGCGATGTATTACGTAGGAACTTTGCATGTGCTCGCCGGTACGCTGAGCCTCGGTTCATTACTCGTTTTCAGCGCTTACCTTCTAATGCTGTATCAACCGTTGGAATCCCTGACGTACACGACTTGGGCGATGGAAGGGGCGACGGCCGGAGCGAAACGCTGCTTCGAAGTGCTGGAGCGCCAGGACGACGTGCGCGACTCGCCAAATGCTGTCGACATTTCATCGGCTAAAGGGGCGATCGAGTGTGAGTCGGTAAATTTTGGTTACGCTGAAAGCCGAATCGTTCTGAATGATATCAATCTTTCCATTGCGCCGAATCAAATTGTTGGACTCGTAGGCGGCACCGGCGCGGGCAAAAGCACACTGCTCAGTCTGGTGCCGCGGTTTTACGATCCCACCACCGGCTTCGTGATGCTCGATGGTCGCGATGTCCGTCAGGTTACGAAGAAATCTTTACGCGCTCAGATCGCCATCGTTCTCCAGGACACCCTGCTTTTCTCCACCACCGTTCGCGAGAACATCGCCTATGGCCGGCCCGAAGCGACTGAGGATGAGATTATCGAAGCGGCGCGTCGCGCGCAGGCAGACGAGTTCATTCGGGAAATGCCGCAGGGATACAACAGTCTCGTCGGCGAACGCGGCGGCCATTTGAGCGTGGGTCAGCGGCAGCGCATCGGAATTGCGCGAGCATTTCTGAAAAACGCACCGATTCTGTTGCTGGACGAACCGACTTCAGCGCTCGACCCCAGCACCGAAGCTGCCATTATGAAAACAATCAAGGAACTGATGCGCGGCCGGACAACTTTGATCGCCACACACCGGCTGGCGACTATCCATAATCTCGACCAAATCATCGTGCTAGAGCACGGACGCATCATCGAACAAGGCCGTGGCCCCGAACTCCTAACCCGCGGCGGCATTTACGCGAAACTCTATACATCGGGAAAATTTCCAAAATGACTTCACCATCTCTATGTCGTGTTGAGCGAAGCAAACCTCTCAAGTCCGCTTCCGGTTTTCCTCCTATGCCGTTTCTGGGAATACTCCGACATTCCTCGAGTTGATTAGAATGACACGCATACAATGAGTAACGTTAGAGAAGATCGGCACGTTGAAGGCGATTGGTGGCGGGAACCGGTCCCGTCGAATGTCATATTTGGCGAGGGCTTTTATTGCGAGAGCGCGCAAATCTTTCGATTCCTCCGAAGCAAAAAACCGCGCGCAGTCGTCATCGGTAAACATGTTTCCTGTTATGCCGGCTGCTCGTTTGCGATCGGCAATGCCGGGCGATGCGCGATCGGCGATTTCACGCTGCTGAACGGCGCGCTGATCATGGCGGAGGAAAAGATTGAGATCGGTTCATATTGTCTCGTTTCATGGAATGTCGGCATCGCCGATTCCGATTTTCATCCGTTGGAACCGGCCCAACGCCTGATCGACGCACAAGCGCTGGCGCCATATTTCAAAAACCGCCCCGCCCGGCCAACATTAAAAACTGCACCCGTCAAGATCTGCGACAACGTCTGGATCGGAATGAACGCTGTGATTTTGAAAGGCGTCACAATCGGCGAAAATTCCGTTGTCGCGGCCGGATCAGTAGTCACCAAAAACGTCGAACGGAACACGGTCGTCGCCGGGAATCCGGCCGTCGCCGTCAAAACGTTTCCGCGATGATTGGTACAAACGCTCAACACTTAACGCTCAACGCTCAATCCTCAATTCAGAAGGTTGGATGCTGGAGGTTGGACGTTGGACGTTCGGTGTTTTCTTCCTGATGAAACGCAAGCGCATCGTTGTAATGGGCTTTATGGGCTCGATGCCGATCGCCGGCGTGATCTGGCAACACATTCACTACGTCGTCGGCATGCAACGGCTCGGACACGACGTTTTCTTTATCGAAGATTCAGCTCGCCTGCCCTACAACCCTGAAACGTTCGAAGTAACCGACGAGTTCGATTACGCAGCTAAGGTTCTCGCCAGGCTGGCGCGCGAATTCGATTTCCAAAATCGCTGGGCATATTGCGCGCGCTATTTGCCCAATACTCCAACTGCCGGCTTGTCGCTGAAAAAGATTCAGCAACTCTATCGCGATGCGGATGCGATCCTGAACGTTTGCGGTACGCAGGAATTCAACGACGACCTGCTCGTTTCCGATCGCATTCTGTACATCGAAAGCGACCCCGGAGTTGAGCAAATCAAGATCGACAAAGGTGTGAAATCGACGGTCGACTATCTACGTCGGCATCGGGCCCTTTTTACATTCGGCGAAAACATCGGAACTAAAGATTTTCCCGTGCCACTGCATGGGTTCAAATGGCTACCGACACGGCAACCAGTGGTGACAGATCTTTGGAAAACCGCGCGATCATCTTCTCGGACTCCAGTGTTCACTACAGTGGCGAATTGGTCCACAAGTGGTCTGAAGGACATCACATGGCGCGGTAAAAAATATTTGTGGAGCAAATCGCGCGAATTTCTCCGCTTCATCTCCGCGCCAAAAGAAGCTCACGAAACCTTCGAAATGGCGACGAACATCGAAGATCCAAGGACGCGCAGAAAATTTGAGCAAAACGCCTGGTGTTTGACTTCACCGCTGCAAATTAGCGTCGATTACTGGCTCTACCGCGATTACGTCCAGCGTTCCAAGGGCGAGTTTACGGTCGCGAAGGATCAATATGTCCGACTCAATACCGGCTGGTTCAGCGATCGCAGCGCATGTTATCTCGCTGCTGGTCGCCCAGTAATCACTCAGGAAACCGGTTTCACAAAAAATTATGGTGGTAAGGAAGGTCTTTTATCGTTCCGGACGGTGGATGAAATTGCCGATGGCGTGAAGAAAATTAACTCAGATTATGCGCAACACGCTCGCGCCGCTCGGACTCTCGCTCGCGAAGTCTTCGAAGCCGAAACAGTGTTGAAATCGGTTCTCGATCGAGCTGGCATCTAAACGATATTCCCGCGGTCGCTCCGCCAGAATTTTGAAGGTTGGAATTTCTAACTAATCACGCCACTGTGGTTGGATGAAAATCGCCACCATTATCGCACGGGTCCTTCTAGGGCTAATCTTCGTCGTCTTTGGTTCGAACATTTTCTTGCACTTCATTCCGATGCCGCCACCACCCCCAGGAATGCTTGGAGACTTCACGAAGGCCCTTTTTGTTAGTCACTATCTTCATTTCGTCGCTCTGTTCCAAATCGTCGGCGGCTTGCTGCTGCTCATCGGACGTTTCGTCCCGCTAGGCTTGGTCTTGCTCGCTCCCGTCATCGTCAACATTGATCTCGTTCACATCTTGCTAGATCCCAGCGGGCTGCCAATGGCTGCCGTCGTTTCAATTTTGTTGCTGTTCCTCATCTGGCGATATCGTGATGCGTTCGCGCCTATCTTCCGTCCCTGAGCCAGTCATGACTACGCAAACCGATAAAGAGGCACCGCATATCGTCGTCCGCGGCGGCGCGAAGAATTTTCAGCAGGAAGTCACCGCGCGCGAAC